>CAMHIV010000047.1 GCA_946185185.1 uncultured Treponema sp.
TATATCGTTTACATTTATTGAATTTGTTGTGCTTACAGAATTTCCGTCGTTTGAATAGAGAATTGGAGACTGTTTTCCGTTTTCAATAATCTTTGTAACTTCTTCTACTGTAATATTTTCATCTACAACTTTGTCGCCGAAATAATTCTGGTTATCTACAAAAAGTGAAAAGAGTGCATCCTTCACCATTCCTGGGGTTTTAATTTTGATCAGACTTTCTGCGGAATTTCGTCCTGCAGGAAGAATCATATTTGTTCCCTTTACATCCAGGGAAATTTGTGTAACGAAAGTTTTTGTAGTCCAGTCAATTTTGCTTTTTGAAGTTAATTGTGAATTTGTCTGAGCATGTGTAAGAGTCGTTATTGCGATAAAAACAAATGGAAGTACGATTTTTTTCTTCATATAAACCACCTTTTTGATTATCGGTGAATTTAATTTTCAGTAATAGGGGAAAATCCCATTTCTTTTAAAGCATATATTGCAGAATCTTTCATTCCTTCAGGAAATCTGAGTCTGTATTTTTTTGCCGGAGGTGTTATTTTTTTTACGAGTGACGAGTTTAAGCTTAAAAATGTTTCTTCATCAATTCTTAGTTCGTGTGCAAGAGCCGGAAGATAAATGCTTTCTTTTACGGTTACATAATCAAACATTCCTGCTCTGGTTTCCAGGGTCGTTCCATTCCAGGCTCGTCCTTGTGGCAGATCCAGCCCATAAAAAGAGTCGTTTTCTATTATATCAGCCAGTGCCAGCAGTTTTGGCACGTAGCCGCTCGCCTGTTTTGTAAGATACCCTTTGTGACATAAGTACCAGAAGTCATTACTGCCGGCTTTTTTTATTGCCCGTTTTAATGCTCCGGCTCCGCAATTATACGCCGTTATTGCAAGCAGCCAGTCTCCAAAGGTTTTGTAATTATCCTGAAGCTTTTTTAGAGCTGCTTCTGTCGATACCCAGGGATCCAGTCTTTGGTCAACATATTCATTGTATTCCAGAAGACCGGCAACACTGTTGGTCATAAACTGCCACATTCCCGCGGCACCGGATTTTGAAATTGCATTTGGATTGTAATCGGATTCTACCAGAGGAAGATATTCAAGAATTGCAGGCATTTTATGCTTTGCAAGTTCATTTCTTACGTAAATTCTGTATTGAAGTCCGTCATCAAGATTTTTATAAAGCCAGTTGTGGTAATTTTTAGAAAGATATTTTTCTTTTAAAACCCTTACTTCTTCAGTCTGCATTCCCGGATAATTGATTGTTTTGTAAGTGCCGGAAGCTTTTTTTTCTGCAAAAATAGGAATCGCAGAAAAAATGGAGAAGCATAAAATTACGGCAAGTATTTTGTGTTTTTTTTGCATTAAAGCTTTTCACCGATATATATTCCGGCCCATTCCCAGTTTCCGTGAATATCCGGGTCTTGAGGGAAATTTACTTTTCTAAAATAGAGGTACCATACGGAAACATACTGACTCCATCCCCAGGTTCTAAGATATGCTTCGCTGGCAGTTGAATCTGCATCAAGTTCTTTGTTGTAGCGGACCCGATTTCCTCTCATGAAGTTTCGCATTGAAAATTCTTCCTGGGCATTAGGATCCATTTCGTCCTGCTTCCACGACATTGAGAAGAAATTAACTTTTGCGCGGTATTTATCAAGGCTTTTCCAATCGTACTGGCTGATTGCCCGTTTTACAGCTTTTTCAAGAGAATCAAGGCTGTCGAAAGTCCAGTCTTTTGGAGAATTATTAAATCCTACGAGCTGTCGTGCTTTTTTATAGGCGTTTGGTTCTCCCGCAATTTGAATTGTTGAAGAATCCGGCTGGGCAAGGAACATAGAGTATGCTTTTAAGGCTTCGTCCCATTCGCTTTCTTTTTCATATTCAAGGGCAAGACGCAGGTAAAGTTCTGTGATAGAAACATTTGTTGGAAAGCGGTTTATTAATTCATTGAAATAGCGGATTCGGCTCCTCGGTGTTTTACTGATTTGAATTAGATTCTGAAGACACGAAAAATGAATGGAATTTCCCTTTACAAGCAAATCCTGATAGCTGGAAAGAATGCGGTCAAAATAATATTCTGCAATTGGTTCGGCGCCGTCAGAAAGATATGTATAGGCAGTCATAAGAAGCCAGTAAGCGTTGTATATGTCATCCGGATGATTTTCCACCCAGTCCGTTAAAAACAGAATAACTCCCTGCTGGTCATGCAGTGAGATTAAATTATTTGTAATTTGATTTACGATTGCGTATCTGCTGACTGGTTCAAGATTGTCATTTTTGAGCAGAGAATAAAGCTCTGTCTGAGATTTTTTTATAGCTTCAATTCCGTCTGCTTCTGCGGAAGATTTTTTACAGCCTGCAAAAAGAGTTACGATTAAACAGAAAAATGCTGCAGTTTTATTTGTTTTTGACCAAAAAGTTTGCATAATTTAAAATTACCATGTTCATAATTTATTGGCAAGATAATAGAATATATAGTATCCTATAATTTAAACTGAGGTCTTTAATGAAGAATACAAAATATTTAAATATGATTCTCGCTGCGGGATTTTTGCTGATTTTTACGGGTTTTATACTCTCTCTTTGTCTTTTGGGAGAAACTCCGGATTTTTCATCCCTTATAGTTCCTGATTTGCTGTTTTTGGCCGGCTTTACGAATCTTTATATTTTTATCGCATTCAAAAAATCTAATTTCAGATTTTTCCTTGCGCTTACTTTGACCTTATACGGATTCTTTTCGTCTCTTTTAGTTTATCAGGTTGTAAAAGTTTCTTTTGCTCAGATTTGGCCGGTTTATATCCTTATGACTTCGTTTTCGCTTTTTATTGCCGGCCGTCGAACCGGTAAAAAGTTTGCAATCAATTACGATTTTTCTTCGCTTTTATTGTTTGTTATTGCGATAATTTTTCTGCTCTTTTCGTTTGATATAATTAAACTGCCTTTTGCACGGCTTGCACTTATGGTTTGCCCTGTAATTCTGATTCTTGCAGGAGTTTTCCTTGTGCTGTTGTTTTTTCAGCGAAAATCTTTACTCGAGATTTTGCCGGAAGCTTTATCAGAAGAATTGAATAATGATTCCGAAATAGAGGATTCTGAATAATTTATTCTCAGCTGGTGTTCGGTGAAGAATAGAAATCTGCCTGCCTTGTTATACATAATATTTCTTTCTCTTTTTGTGCTGTTTGGATTTTCCTGTGCAAGCACAAAGTCTGTGTCGGAAGGTATGGCGGCTTCTGTAAATACTATAACGGAAACAATCGAAGATACTGTGAATGCGGTTCTTTCGCCGTTGGATCAAACTCCATCAAGTATTTCTGTTCCGGAAGATATTAAGTCTAGAAATCACACTTATTTTGCATATCTTCCTCCTCAAATTTCCAGCGATATGGAAAATGCTTCTCCTGCTTCTCTTCGAAAAGCGGTTTCTGCAGTCCGTCAGTTGGATTCCCTTTACGAAGATAATAATCGGGTTCTTCTTTTGATTGCGTCAAATATTATGCAGATGGTATGGACCAGTGAACGCGTTGACTGGGAAACTCCTTCTGTTTCTTTTGCTTCAACATATCTGGGGGCAATTCAGTCTGCGAAAAACGGCTTGTACGATACTAGTACTGGCAAAGTTGATTTTCTTTCGGTGATACTGCCTTCTCTTGTTGTTGTAAAAGCAAATGATGTTTCGTCTTTTTTTGGCCAGGCTCAATCGGATTTGGAGGCTTGTTTAAGAATACGCCCTGATTCAGTTCTGGCAAATTATCTTATGGGAACTCTTTTAAGAAAAGCCGACAGGGCAGAGGAAGCTGTTTCGTTTTTTTACAAGGCTTTTTCCGGGGCAGAAGAAAGTTTTCAGACAGGCTATGCCTACGCAGACTGTCTTTTTGGTACCAAAAAACTTGTTGAAGCAAATGCGGTTGTTCAAAAACTTCTTGCAAGATTTCCGCAGAATGCAGAAGGTTTAAAGCTTGCCGCTAAAATTGCCTATGCAACCGGAAATTTAAATTCTGCAGAAGAATATACTTCAAAGGTCCTTCTTCAAAATTCAAGTGATATTTCTGCTTTGCTTTTCAGGGCAAAAATCCTTATAGAAAAAAAAGATTATATTCATGCAGCTTCTCTTTTGGATATGTATTCGCGACAGGATAGTACTTCAAAGGAATATTTGCTTCTCAGAGCTCAGATACAGCTGGATTGGAACAGAAATGTTTCCGGCGCGGTTTCTACCATTGAAAACGCTCTTCGCCTTTATCCGGATGATATGGAAGTACTGCTTTTTGCTGCAAGGCTTTCTAAAGGGGCAAATACCCCTGTCGGTGGAAAGACTGTTGAAGATTATGCATTACAAATTCTTCAGGGCGATCCTGAAAATGAGGATGCAAAATTTTATGCAGTGGAAGGTGCCGTTCAGACTGAAAACTGGACTCTTGCTTATAAAAACAGTCTTGAATTAATAGAAAAAAATCGGTTTTCAAAAGAAATTTGTTTTAATCATGTAAAAATATGCCTTGCATTGAATAAGTTTGATGAAGCCTGGGCTTGTATTTCTTCCCTTTATAAAAACAATCCGTCGGACGAAGAAATTCTGGAAAACTATGTTCATGTTATGGTTTCATCAGGGCGTGTAGTTCAGGCATTGTCGTTAATTAATCAGTTGATTTCCAATGCTTCTCCAAAATTAAAGAGCAGTCTTTATTATGAGAGGAGTTTTTTACAGACCGGAGAAGAGAATACTCTTTCGGATTTGCGTTACAGTCTTATGTCGAATCCAAGAAACAGCAGTTCTCTGTTCAGACTTTATCAGCTTTATCTGGCAAAAAAGGATTATCGTAAGGCGCAGTATTATCTTAAACAGGTTTCTGCGTTGAAGCCGAACGATTTAAAAATTCGTCAGCTTTCAGATGAATTAAATTCTCTGCTAAGATAAAAATTTATACTAGCGTTTTCATTTGTTATGGTGTATCATAGAGGAAATCAAGAAATTGGGCTTATTGGCTCTAATTTTTTTGGTTGATTTTAAAAAGGTATTGGGTCGGTTTACCGGCTAAAAATATGGAGGAAAAAATGAAAAAAATCGTTTTGGCTGCAGCTGCTTTGGCTATGGCTGCAACAACTTCAACATTTGCCGCAGGAAAAGCAAAGTTGAAGGTATGGGAGTCTGATGGAGCTGAAAAAAACTTTATCCAGCAGGCAATTAAAGATTACAAAAAAATCAATAAAAACGTATCAATCAGTTATGAACCAGTTGCTTCAACTGATGCACGCGCAAAAATCGAATTGGACGGTCCAGCAGGAGTAGGTGCAGACGTATTCGTTACTCCACATGACCATATTGGTGCTCTTGTAGCAGGTGGACATGTTCTTCCTGTTGATGATGCTGATGCATACATGGCAGATTTCCTTCCAATGGCAAAGACAGGTGCTACATACGACGGTGTTGTATATGGTTACCCACTCGGTGCTGAAACATATGGTCTTTTCTATAACAAAGATTTGTGCCCAAATCCACCAAAAACTTGGGACGAAGTAATTGCATTTGCAAAGAAATTCAATAACAAGGCTGAAGGTAAATACGCTTTGGTATGGCCAGCAGCTGATGGTTACTACGGATATATGTTCATGGATTCATTTGGTGCTCCATTGTTCGGACCAAACGGTAATGATCGCAAACAGCACAACTTGAACTCAGCTAATGCTATCAAAGGTCTTACATATTTCCAGAACCTCCGCAAACAGATTCTCGACATCCCAGCTGCCGATGCTTCTGGTGACTTCTGTAACGCAGAATTCGTTGAAGGTAAAGCTGCTATGATCATCACTGGTCCTTGGAAGATCAATGACTTCAAAAAGTCTGGTGTAAACTTTGGTATCACAACACTTCCTGCATTCCCTGGAACAGATCACCCTGCAAATTCTTTCTCTGGTGTTCGCCTTGCTTTCGTAAGCTCATACTCAGAATACCCAGAAGAAGCAAAAGCATTTGCTAAGTTCATCACTTCAAAAGAAATGCTTGAAAAACGTTTTGAAATTACTGATCAGATTCCACCACGCAAGGATATCGATACAAACAAGGATCTTTCAAACGGTATCAAGGCTCAGCTTGTATACGCAAAACCAATGCCAACAATTCCACAGCTTGGAACATACTGGTCAGCAATGGGTTCTGCTTATTCAGGAATCTGGGACGGCGATGATGTTAAGGCTGACCTTAACGCTGCTGCTCAGGCTATGGAAGCTGCAAAATAATAAGTACCATTCATAAGTTTGTTTAGTACAATACACAGTGAGCCAAAAATGGTTTGCTGTGTATTTGTATATATATTAGTTTAGGAGTATGGAATGAGTAACACTGTGAACCCAGAAAAACTTAAGAATGCGCCAGTTGCGTCTTCTTGTTTTATGGGCTTAGGTCAGATTCTGTATCTAAAACAGTACATCCGAGGTGCACTTTTCGCCCTTGTTGAAGTAGTAATGCTTTGTTGTATTATTTTTGGTACAAAAAAAATTATCCCGGCTAATAACAAAGAAAATTCTTACCTTAATTCAATTCCATCTGTAGAAGAGATGGTTGATTTTCTTAGTGAAG
The DNA here is from genome assembly GCA_946185185.1 of uncultured Treponema sp. GTDB lineage: Bacteria > Spirochaetota > Spirochaetia > Treponematales > Treponemataceae > Treponema_D. The sequence goes on from CAMHIV010000047.1 coordinate 6,571, forward strand.
CTGATTACAAAAAACTTGACAAAGTTCTTGATAAAAGAGCTGTTGCTGTTGAAAAGTTTTTTAAGAACGTTGCTGTAAAAGAATTTGCAAATTTCCGTTATCAGGAAGAACTTCTTGATGATGTAGAACCTTTGCGGCACGAAGACAAGGAAGCTTATAGAGAAGCTCTTGCAGAAGCAAAATCAAATCGAATTGATCTTATTGCTGAACTTAAAGAAACTTTTGCAGAATTTGATTATACAGATTTTTCTGATATCGAATCTGCTTTGGACGAAATCATTGATGATGATGTTCTTACTGAAAAATTTGAAAAAACAATCGGTAAATATGATTCCCAGCTTGCAAAAGCAATGGCTCGTATTTCTCCGGAAGAATTCGATGAAAATTACGATGGTTGTTCTCTTTGTAAGAGAGCTCACAAGCATGGTCGCAGAACTACAGTTCACAGAGCTTGGTTCAGAGGTCCTATTGTAACATCTCTTGCAGGTCTTATTACTTTGGGTGATAAGCAGAATACAACTGTTACTAAATACATGGATCATTCAATCTTTATGATGATCAACGGTATTTTTGCCTTGATTATTATCGCTTTCTTTGTATTCCTTTATATCTTGAATATAAACAGTGCAAAGGATGCTGTTAAAAAGATTATTAAGATTGGTCACTTCCAAACAATGAAAGAAGCAAAAAATGATATTTCACAGAATTCATTTGCTACTATTGGTATTGCTCCAAGCATTGTAATGATAGCAATCTTCTCTGTAATTCCACTTTTGTTCTCTGCATTGGTTGCATTTACAAACTATTCTTCACCAGAACATATTCCGCCGAACAACCTTGTTGACTGGGTAGGTCTTCAGAACTTTGTAACAATGTTCTCTACTCGTGTTGGTGGTGGTGAATGGGCTAAAACATTCGGTTGGACAGCAATCTGGACTATCGTTTGGGCTATTTTTGCTACATTCACATGTTTCTTCGTAGGATTCTTCTATGCATTTGTTCTTCAGGATAAACGCGTAGTTATACCAAGTTTCTTCCGAACTGTTTACATTTTGCCGTATGCAATTCCAACAATGCTTTCTTTGTTCGTATGGGCAAACCTTTTGAACGGTACTGTAGGTCCTATCAACAGAACTTTGCAGATTATCGGTCTTATCGATCAGCCTATTCCGTGGCTTTCTGATCCATGGGTTGCAAAGGGTGCATTGATTTTCGTAAACATTTGGATTGGATTCCCATATTCTATGATTCTTACAACATCTTCAATGACTGCAATTTCAAACTCATTGTATGAAGCTGCAGTTATTGATGGTGCGACAAAATGGCAGCAGTTCAAGAGTATTACTTATCCATTGGTAATGTTCCAGCTTAAACCAACTTTGATTATGCAGTTTGCCGGAAACATTAATAACTTTGGTGCAGTATTCTTCCTTACTGGTGGTGGTCCAAACATGCCTCAGCCAGGTCTTACTACTGTAACAAACTGTGGTGCAACAGATCTCTTGATTTCATGGATTTACAAGTTAACTATGAACACTCCGTCTCGTTATAATCTTGCGTCTGTTCTTTCGTTGCTCGTATTCGTTGTACTTGTACCGTTCGCGTTGTATAACTACACAAGAACCAAGTCATTTAAGGAAGGAGAAGTATAATGAGAAAGTTAACAAGCAAAGCTACTCCAGTAGGAATTTCTTTGAATATTATCCTGATAATCAACGTTTGTATCGTTCTTTATCCGGTATTGTTTACAATCAGTTCTTCTTTCACAAAGTCGAACTCTTTGGCTGCAACTTCTGTAATTCCTTTCACTACCCAGATTGATAAGGAAATTAAAACAACTTGCGAAGTTTGTAAGGGCACAGGAATTGTTGGTGATTATGTTAAGCCAGAAGCTCAGGTAGATGAATTTGGTTTGGAAATTGAAGCTGTAATTCCTGAAGAAAATATCTGTAAGGATTGCGATGGCCGTGGATATACTTCACGTGTAAGTCATAAGTTTGCTTTCAAAAAACCATCTATTTACCAGTATCAGAGACTTCTTACAAGTCCTGATAAGCTTGTAAAAGGTGAAACTTCAGTTCATGGTACAAACTATAAAATCTGGTACTTCAACACTTTGAAGATTGCTGTTATGAACACTCTTATCACTGTGTTTGTATGTACTCTTGCCGGTTATATCTTCTCTCGATTTGAATTTACAGGTCGTAAGCAGATTATGGGTGGTATGATTGTACTTCAGATGTTCCCAAGCTTCATCGGAATGGTTGCAACTTACGTAATTTTGTGGAAGTTCAATGCGTTGAATACTTTGTGGGGGCTGGTACTGGTTTATTCTGCCGGTTCAATTCCATTCAACTCGCAGCTCATGAAGGGATATTTTGATACAATGTCTAAGGATATTGCAGAAGCTGCTTATATTGACGGTGCATCTCCATTAGTTGCATTCGTAAAGGTAATTCTTCCTTCTGCTCAGCCACAGCTTGTATTCCTTGGTCTTACAAGTTTTACAGGTCCGTGGATGGACTATATCTTCCCTCGCATGATTTTGCGTAGTGATGATAAAAAGACTCTTGCCGTAGGTCTTTATGAAATGATTAGTGGTCGTTCTAACGATAACTTCACTATGTTTGCGGCTGGTGCTATTCTTGTTGCTGTTCCATTTGCAATTTTGTTTATGGCAGGTCAGAAGACACTTTTGATGTCTATGGCTGGTACAAGCGGTAAAGAGTAGAAATTTATTTATTCCGTACTTAAATGGAGTTTGCTTTTGCAGACTCCATTTTTTTTGCTTTTTAGGCTTTTTAATGTATAATATATACACTAAATTTGGAGGTATAAAAAATGAAGTTAAGCACTTCTGTTGCTAGAAAAATATTAGCAGGTGTGATGATTCTTTCTTCATGTACACTTGTTTTTGCAAAAGCAAAGAAAAAGGGTGAGGTAAATCCGGAAAAGGCAGTTACTGAACTTGCTGGTCTTGAAAGAAAGGCGTCTCGTCCTGGAGAAGGTGTGTATTATTCACTTTTTGTTCGATCGTTTGCAGATGGTGACGGCGATGGAATCGGGGATTTTAAAGGTCTTACAAAAAAACTTGATTACTTGAATGATGGTGATGATTCAACAACTTCGGATCTTGGAATTACAGGTCTTTGGCTGCTCCCAATTTTTGATTCACCATCATATCACGGATATGATGTCGCAGATTATTATAAAATCAATCCTGGGTATGGAACAATGGCTGATTTTGAAACTTTCATTGCTGAAGCAAAAAAACGAGGAATCAGTGTAATTATCGATATGACTTGTAACCATTCAAGTTCTTATCATGAATGGTTCCTTCAGTCTAAAGATCCTAAGAGCAAGTATAGAACCTGGTATCGATGGATTAATGATCTTGATTTCAGCGAAAATGGTGGCGCTTACAACAGAAATCAGAAAGGTCTTGCAGGAAATATTTGGACAATTGATCTTGCAAATCCTGTTATGGGGCCGGACGGAAAGGCTTTGGTAGATAAAAAAGGACAGACTGTAATGAATTATTATGCTGGTCTTTTCAGCACAACAATGCCTGATTTCAATATGGATGAACCTGCTGTTCGTGAAGAATTTAAAAAGATTTTCAAATTCTGGCTCGACAAAGGTGTAAGCGGCTTCCGTTTTGATGCTGCAGGACATGTTTACAATGCAAACGAAGTTAAACCTGGTTCAGAAACTATTACAAAGGCTGTTGCTTTCTGGAAAGAAATGAATGCTTACATTACTTCTATTAAGCCGGATGCTTATTCTGTTGCCGAAGTATGGGAACCAACTTCAACCCGCGCACGATATATGGCCGGAATGCAGTCAAACTTCCATTTTGATTTGGGTACTTTGATTTCTCAGATTATTAACAACCAGGAATTGAATGACCTTAAGAATCTTGCAGATGATTCAGATAAATCAACATACAACGGTTTTGCGCGCAGTCTTGAAAGTGAATACAACATGTATAAATCAAATAATCCTGATTACATCGATGCTCCATTCCTTTCTAATCACGACCAGCCTCGTAGTGCCGCTGCTCTTAGAAATAAGCCGGAAAAAATTAAGCTTGCTGCTGACATGTATATTCTTGCAGAAGGTATTCCATTCGTTTATTACGGTGAAGAAATTGGTATGAAGAGTGGTTCTGACGATCCTTCTAAGAGAACTCCTTTGGTTTGGAAACCAGAAGGAAAGGAAAAACTTGCTGCAACCTGGACAAATTCACCTGCGTTCCAGAATGCTAATCTTTACAACAAAAAGACTGTTCCAGTTAGTGAACAGGAAAAAGATCCTGATTCAATTTTGAATCATTACAAGCGTGTTATCCGTGTAAAGACTGCTCACCCTGCTTTGTATCGTGGTCGTCTTCATGCGGTTCCTGTTGATTCAGGTGTCCTTGAATCTTATGTAATGGAATGTGATGAAGAAAAGGCTTTTGTAATTCACAATGTTTCTTCAAAAAGAACAGAAACTGTAGCTCTTCCTGCCGGCTGTGATATGCCTATGGTTTACACAGCAAATCCAGGAACTGTAGTAGCAGATGGAAAAATTACAATTCCGCCGCTTACAACTGTAGTTCTTGCTAAGAATAAATAGTTTGAATGCCGAGTTATAATAAATTGACTTCCAGTCGATAAACGCTGTGCAAAATCGTGCACTAGTGCACTACACGCTGCTTGTGGTAGGGGAACCTATGAAATTGTCGCTTGCGCGACAACCACAAGCAGAGTGTTTTTGCACATCATTTCTCTCCTTCGCGCCAATTTAATTCACCTGTAGCTCGGCATTTAATCTCTTTTCTTTACAAAACTGTTTTCAATTCTCCCAGATTTGGGAGGACGATATCGTAGTGATTTTTTAGTTCTTCGGTGGGTTGAATCTTATCCGGAACCATAATTGTATAAAGCCCTGCGGCATGGGCACTTTTTATTCCGTTGGGGCTGTCTTCGATTGCGACGCAGTTTTCTGGAGCTATGCCGATTGATTTACACGCCTTTAGATATATTTCCGGATCCGGTTTAGAGTGTTCAACCTGATCGCCGCAAGTTATGGTTTCAAAATATTGAATTATTTTGCAGGCTCCAAGCTGGCGGTATACGCGGAATTTTCTTGTGGAAGAAGCCAAAGCAAGAGTGTATTTTCCGGTAAGGTAGTCAAGCGCCTCTTCTGCAAAAGGCATAAGAGGAATCCCTTCGTTTTTTTCAACTTCATCAAAAAGCTCTGATGTGCGGTTTAAAAACTTAAGTCCATCAAAATCATTTCCATAAAGTTCTTTTAATATTTTTACCATATCGGTTCTTTTATTAATTTGTTTTGTAATAAAGTTTTGTATTCATCTGTTGTTAGATATCTTTGTTGTGCAAAGAAATCATATTCATTTAATCTGTCCATAAAATAAATACCTCTGAGGTATTTAAATAGAATAATTTTTTGATTCAAATTAAAACGAT
>CAMHIV010000048.1 GCA_946185185.1 uncultured Treponema sp.
GAAGGTTCCTTTAACGGCCGTTGCTGGCTCTGATGTTCCGATTAATGCATTTTTTTATGAAAATGACGGCGATAAGATTCCAGAAATTATAAATACAAGACGAACTCTCTTTCAACTTACCGATAAAAAGAACACCGAACAAAAACGGCAGACAAACAAGACCTATATTTCAAAAAAAGTTTTTCTTTCCCACGGTTCTTACCGCGTAAAAGTTATCGCCGGATCTTATGTCTGGTGGAAATCCTTTACCGTAGATGAAAAAGCCGTTACCCTGTCAGCAGATTTCCTGAAAAATGTAAAACGCCAGCTTAATGTAAATGCAAAGGTGTTCAATGCCTCAACCGGAAAAGAAATAACGGCACTTTCTAAGTGCTATGTAAATTTCAAAAATAACTGGATTGAACTTTCAGAATTTCCGGTTGAAAGACTGCTTTCGGGAAATGTATGGAAATTCCGTTTTTCTGCGGAAGGTTATACCGATGAAATTTATTCACTAAGATTGGATTGGCTACAAGACGAGCTTTATATTTTTGCTAATCTTACTCCAATCGAAGAAAAGTAAGCTGATTCGTCCCGTTTTTTTGCTTGCCGTTTTCAATTATTCTGCTTATATTTAAATTATGACAGATAATTCAAACGACAACACAGAGAAAGACGAAGAAATCATAGATTCACTCCTCGATCACTTAAAAGAACAGGCAGAAAAAATAATAAATGAAAGTCAGGAAGAAAAACCTGCAAAAAAAACAAAAAAAATCAGCAAAGGCGAAATAATTCCTGCAGATCAGGTTTTGCCACATAAACTTTCGATTATACCAATTCAGGGGCGCCCGATTTTCCCGGGAATTTTCACCCCGCTAATGATTTCAAATCAGGACGATATAAAGGCTGTTGAACAGGCTTGCAACGGTGACAGTCACATTGGTATCGTCATGCTCAAAAATGACAACGGTGTAACTGCATATAAAGATTTATACACGATAGGAACAGCTGCAAAAATAATAAAGAAAATAAACCTTCCTGACGGCGGAATAAATATTTTTATTTCTACAATCAAAAGATTCCGGCTGAAGAAGGCGCTGCATGCAAAATCTCCAATCGTAGCTGCTGTTGATTACCTCGACGATGAAGAAGACGATACTTTTGAAGTAAAAGCTCTGACCCGCGCTCTTATAAGTGAAATGAAAGAGGTTTCGGAAAACAATCCCCTTTTCACCGAAGAAATGCGCCTTAGCATGGTAAACATTGATCATCCGGGAAAAATTGCTGACTTTATTGCGTCAATTTTGAATGTAGAAAAAGAAGAACAGCAGAAAGTTCTTGAAATGGTAAATGTCCGCCAGCGAATGGAACAGGTTCTTGTATTCATTAAAAAGGAACAGGAACTTCTGCGCGTTCAGAAAAAAATACAAAACGACATAAACGAACGGGTTGAAAAAAATCAGAGGGATTATTTTCTTCGAGAAGAATTACGTTCAATTCAGGAAGAACTTGGTACAGATGCAGATGGTAACGACAGCGACTACCAGAAGTTCAAGAAAAAAATTGAAGAATTCAAATTTGAAGGAGAAATCAAAGAAGCACTCGATAGTGAACTTGATAAATTCCGTATTCTTGATACAGCGAGTCCGGAATACACAGTATCTAGAAATTATCTAGAATTAGTTTGCCAGCTTCCATGGAACGATGAATTTGTAGAATCCTATAATTTGAATAATGCAAAAAAGATTCTTGATTCCGACCACTACGGTCTGGACGATGTAAAAAAACGCATTCTGGAATTTCTTGCCGTACGAAAGCTGAAGAAAGACAACAAGGGAACAATTGTAATTCTAGTTGGACCTCCAGGAGTTGGAAAAACTTCCATTGGAAAATCAATTGCAAAGGCAATGAATAAACCTTTTTATCGCTTCAGCGTGGGAGGCATGAACGATGAAGCCGAAATCAAGGGGCACAGAAGAACTTATATCGGTTCAATGTGCGGAAAAATTATTCAGGGATTAAAAATAACGCATACAAAGTCGCCTATTTTCATGATTGATGAAGTAGATAAGATGACTCAAAGTGCACACGGAGATCCTGCAAGTGCCTTACTGGAAGTTCTTGATCCTGAGCAGAATGTTTCTTTCTGGGATAATTATCTGGATTTGCCTTTTGACGTTTCAAATGTTTTCTTTATTCTTACTGCAAACACTTTGGATTCAATTCCAGAGCCTCTTTTAGACCGCGCAGAAATCATACAGCTTGCAGGCTACATAGATCAGGAAAAACTGGAAATTGCAAAAAAATACCTTCTTCCAAAAAATCTTGAAAAGAATGGAATTGCAAAAGGCAAGGTAAAATACACAAAAGCGGCTCTCTTAAGAATTGCACAGGAATACGCAAGAGAAGCCGGAGTGCGCCACTACGAAAAGTGCCTCGACAAAATTCACCGTAAGCTTGTTACAGAAATGATGCAGGAAGCTGACACAAAGCTTGAAGAAGCATTAAAACTGGCAAAGGAAGAACAGAAAACTGCAGAAGAAATTGGTCTTTTGTCGACAACTTCATTCTACGATGCAGCAAGAATATTTACGATTGATGCACCTGACCTCGAAAAATATCTTGGAAAACCTGTTTTCGATGAAAGTGAAATCAAACGTGCGTCTATACCTGGAACAGCAATTGGTCTTGCCTGGACAAGTATGGGCGGCGACACCCTTATGATAGAAAGCGTTTCCTTCCCGGGAAAAGGCGACTTGATTTTAACTGGTCAGATGGGCGATGTTATGAAAGAATCTGCTGAAATCGCAATGAACTGGGCAAAAAAATACGTAATTGAAAAAGACCTGAAAAAAGCAGAATGGTTTGAAAAGAATACAATTCACCTGCATATTCCAGAAGGAGCAACTCCAAAAGATGGACCAAGCGCAGGCATTACAATGGCCACAACCTTTGTTTCACTTCTGACAGGTAAAACTATAAAACAGAATCTTGCCATGACAGGTGAACTTTCTCTTACAGGAAATGTACTCCCGATTGGAGGTTTACGGGAAAAAACTGTTGCCGCAAAAAGAAACAAGATTAAAACAATTCTTATTCCAAAGGCAAACGAACGGGATTTGGATGAAATTCCTGAACATGTAAAAACCGGGATAAAATTCATCCCGGTTTCTAGAGTGGAACAGGTTATAGAAAACGCTTTTTAATTAGAAAAAAGAATTAAATCTGGAACCTTGAAAGAAAGCGTTGAGCCGAACTGCTTTTTCTTTGTAACATCACTGGCAAGATCAATATCTATGCCTTGAGTTGCAGGGGCAAAGCCGTTTGCCGACGCTGTAATTGTAAAATGGAATCTTTTGCAGATATTTCCCTTCCCTGCCGTAATCGATTTAGGCCAGAAAGAAAAAATCCCATTTGTAGATTTGAATGTTGTTGCCGGATTTGACCAGGAAGAATCCTGCATTGCAATAAGACCAGAATCATCTTTAATTTCAACACAGGCATTTGCGAGAGGTTCAAAAGTTGCACCATTTAAGACTGTACCTGTAATCACAGGGAAATTGAATGCAGGTCCTTCCTCTTCTTTATCACCAAGAATAGTCTGAACTGCAATAACCTTGTGATCAGGTCTTAAAGTTGATGCAACCTTTCTGATTCCATCAAGAACAAGGGCGTCTACGTCGGCACTCAACTGTTTATCAACCAAAGTTTGAGCCGTGTAAACTGCACCTCGCCCGGAAACTATATAATGAGGATGAACTTTATTCAGTACATAACTTGTAACATCAAGCCTGCAGCTTTCGCAATCGCAGGTGAGCCATTCTGGTCTGTGCGCATTAAGTTGAGCGTAAGTTTCTTCAACCCTTTCTGCAACGTATTCTTCCATCAAGTTATGTACATTCATAAGCTCTAATTGCCGCCGTTTCTTGTATAGGCAGCAAGTCCCCCTTGTTTTAAGATTGTACGGCTTCGTTCTGCAAGGTCATTTGTTGCCTTGATAACTTTGCCATTGCATTTGATTTCGAATTCACATCCGGTAGTAAGTGCTTCTTCAATATTTGTGAGTTCAAGCACATCACCCTGTTTAATTATATCATAGTCTGCCGGATTTACAAAATTCATTGGAATAATTCCGTAATTTATGAGGTTTGCTTTGTGAATTCGTGCAAAACTCTTTGTAAGAATGGCGCGTACACCAAGATACATAGGTCCAAGAGCAGCGTGTTCACGGCTTGAACCCTGACCATAGTTTTCACCACCAACTACGATACAGTTAGCAAAACCTGCTTCTTCACTTCGAGTGTAGAAAGTTTCATCAAGGCGTGTAAGAGTAAACTTACTGATTTCAGGAATATTTGAACGGAGTGGAAGAACCTTTGCTCCTGCCGGCATAATATCGTCTGTAGAAACATTGTCTCCAGCCTTAAGACGAACAGGGAGAGACAATTTTGGCTCATAGTCACGGCATTTTGGACAAGGCTTAATGTTTGGACCGCGAAGGATTTCTACCTTCTGAGCTTCTTCGAGTGGAAGAGGCGCAATCATCATACCGCGGTTCTGAGCTGCAGCAAGAACATCTTCTGAAGAAAGACGAGAATCTTTTCCGTCAAGGAGAGAAACGCGAACTCCGCTGATGTATGCAGGATCTTCGTAATCAAGAGTTTCTGCTTCTGTAAATACGCCAGTGATAGCAGCAGCAGCGGCAGTTTCTGGAGATACAAGATAAACATTTGCATCAGCTGTACCAGAGCGCCCCTTGAAATTGCGGTTGAATGTACGGAGTGTAACACCTTCGCTGTTTGGAGCAAAGCCCTGTCCGATACATGGACCGCAGGCAGATTCAAGAATACGGAAACCAGCTTCAAACAATGTTTCAAGGATTCCTGCTTTTGAAGCCATAAGAATTGTTGTACGGCTTCCAGGAGCTATACCAGCTTCAACACCTGGAGCGATATGCTTTCCTTTTACGATTGCAGCAACGCTTTCAAGGTCGTCAAGTGAAGAGTTTGTACAAGAACCGATAACAACCTGAGTTACTTTCTTTCCAGCAAGATTTTTGATTGAATCAATTACGTCAGGATTGTGAGGACATGCAGCAAGTGCAGAAAGTTCATCAAGATTGATTTCAATAATTTTGTCGTATGAAGCACCTTCATCAGCTTTCTGTTCAGTCCAGTCTGAACCGCGTCCCATTGCTTCAAGGAATTTCTTTGTTTTTTCGTCTGAAGGGAAGATTGAACAAGTTGCACCTAGTTCTGCACCCATGTTAGTGATAGTAGCGCGCTGTGGAACAGTAAGAGTTTCAACGCCTTCACCAAAGTATTCGTAAATTGCGAGTGTACCGCCCTTTACTGTTTCGCGGCGGAGTACCTCAAGAATGATATCCTTTGCGCCAACACCTTTGCGGAGCTTTCCTGTAAGTTTTACACCAAAGATTTTTGGCATGGCAAGATGGAATGCACCGCCACCCATCGCAACTGCAACATCAAGGCCGCCGGCACCAATTGCAATCATACCGATACCACCGCTGTCTGAACCAAGTAAAGTTTTTCCAGGTTTTCCAAAGCATTCAAGGTGTACCTGATGACAGATACCGTTTCCTGGACGGCTGAAATAAAGACCGTATTTTGCAGCAATTGACTGAAGATAGCGGTGGTCGTCCATATTCTTGAAGTCTGTCTGAAGTGTATTATGGTCTACATAAGATACAGAAAGTTCTGTTTTTACGCGCGGAATACCAATTGTTTCAAACTGAAGGTAAGTCATTGTACCAGTAGCATCCTGAGTAAGAGTCTGGTCGATTTTGATAGCAATATCCTTGCCTCTTTCAATTGGTTCTCCCTTTACAAATTTTGTTTCCGAACAAGCTTCTGGAATAATGTGAGCCTGAAGGATTTTTTCTGCCAATGTAAGTGCCATAAGGTTCCTCATCATAACTAAAAATATAATATATAAGAAGAAGTTTAGTGATAATTACGATTTTTTTCAATAATTTTACTTTTCCTAAACATTTTATTTCACCAATGAAGGAATTTCGCTAATGAATGGTAAAATTATTAAAAAACTATCCAATTTTTTTTACAACAATAAAGAAATATTCTTCTCTTTTTAGTGAAGATTGATTATATTTTTGTTGGAGGAAAATATGGAAAATATTGCATCAGAACGCTCTGAACTTAAAATTCAAAATCAGTTTATTGCAAAGGTTTACGGTTGGATGGCACTGGCCCTTTTTATCAGTGCAGCAACAGCATTTGGAACAGCAATCTACGCAAGTATAAATACGGCTTTTGCACAGCTTCTTTTTGGGGCAGGATATCTTGTATTGGCAATTACAGAGCTTATCCTCGTATGGTGGCTTTCAGCTTCGATTAGAAAGATTTCTGCAGTTGCAGCAACTTTAGGCTTCATTGTATATTCCGTTCTAAATGGAATTACACTTTCTTCAATTTTTATTGTATACAGACTCGATTCGATTGTTCATATTTTTGTGATTAGTGCGTTGATGTTTACCGCAATGGCAATTTATGGAGCAAAAACTAAACAGAATCTTATGTCCTTTGGAAGATATTTCACCATGGCTCTGATTGGAATAATCATTGCTTCGCTCGTAAATCTCTTTTTGCGATCTTCAAGCATTTCCTGGGGAATATCGTTTATTTCTGTAGTTCTCTTTACCGGACTAACAGCCTATGACTCTCAAAAAATGCTTCGGGTAAGCCAGATTGCAAGAAATGATGATGTTTTTGCAAAAGCTTCAATAATCGGCGCTCTTGAACTTTACCTCGATTTTATAAATATTTTCCTTTCACTTCTCAGACTTTTCGGAAAAAGAAATTAAACACATGACGGACAAAAACTACATAAAAGGCATAATCTTCATTGTTTCCTCTGCGTTTTTCTTTGCACTTATGGCGGTTTTTGTCCGGCTTTCCGGGGAGCTTCCGTTTTCACAAAAGGCTTTTTTCCGTAACATGATTTCTTTTGTGATAACTTTTATCGCAATTGTAAAACAGGTTCATCAAAATGGTTTTGAATTCATTAAAATTCCAAAGGGTTCTTTAAAATTTCTTCTTCTCCGTTCTTTGGGCGGAACAATCGGGATTTTTGGAAATTTTTATGCGATAGATCATCTTATTCTTGCAGATGCCAGCATTCTGAATAAAATGGCACCCTTTTGGACTGTCATTTTCTGTCTGCTTTTGCTTCGCGAAAAAATCAGATTAGTTCCTCTTCTTGCAATCGTAACCGCTTTTTTGGGAGCAATTCTAGTTGCAAAGCCAACTTTTGATTTTTCAAAGACACTTCCTTCTCTGAGTGGATTTTTAAGCGGAATTGGTGCGGGTTTTGCCTATGCCTGTGTAAGAAAATTGAGCACATTAAAATGCCCGGGAACAATAATCATTCTGTTTTTCAGCGCCTTTTCTACCCTTCTTACGATTCCTCTTATGCTGATGGATTTTGAACCCATGTCGCTTAAACAGATAATTATTCTTATCCTCGCAGGAGCTTCTGCCGCCGGAGGACAGTTTACAATTACTGCAGCCTACTTTCATGCACCTGCTTCAAAAATTTCGATTTTTGACTTCTGCCAGATTATTTTCAGTGCAAGCCTGGGATTTTTTATCTTCGACCAGAAACCAGATGTGCTCAGCATAATCGGGTATTTTGTAATCGTGAGCATGGCCGTCTTTAACTTTTTCTGGAACGAAAAGCACAAAGAAGGTTAAATAAAACACCCCCGATAAATGTACCGGGGGTATTTCCAACGGACGCTGCGCCACTCGCGCCCAACTTTCAGAACCAGCTATTCAGTTTGCGAAAAGCAAACTGAAGGAAAGCCTAAAAAAATTAAACGCTCAGGACGCAACAATAAGGCTTGCCCTTACTCAGTAGGTCGCTTTTTGAAGCTCTTACTTTCAGTAATGGCTTGTCCTTCTCCATTTGCCTGCTCCATCATAGCTCTTACCTTCAATGGTAAACCGAACAAGGTGATGAAGCCTTCTGCGTCTTTGTGGTTGTACAATTCACCTGTTGTGAAAGATGCAATGCTTTCGTTGTAGAGGCTGTATTTTGAACCACTACCAGCGCCACGGATGGCACCCTTGATAAGCTTTACTTTTGCCCAACCAGTTACATTTTCTTCAGCCTTGTCCATAAATGCAAGACAAGAATCCATAAGAGTTGTAAACCATTTTCCATCGTAAATAAGTTCACCCATGCGGATTGAAACCTGCTGTTTATAGTGATATGTTTCACGGTCAAGACAAATGTGATCCATCATTCGGTGTGCAAAGTAAAGAATTGCTCCACCAGGAGTCTCGTAAACACCACGACTCTTCATACCTACACAGCGGTTTTCACAAATATCAACCAAACCTACACCGTTTCTTCCACCGATAACATTGAGTTCTGTAAGAAGTTCAAGAGCGCCCATTTTCTTTCCGTTAAGTCCAACAGGAATACCCTTTTCGAAGTCGATTGTTACATATTCGCCTTCTTCTGGAGCTTCTTCCGGAACAGTTGTATTTTTGAGCATGTGCTTGTAGTTTGGTTCATTTTCAGTCTTTTCAAGTTCAAGACCTTCATGTGAAAGATGCCAGATATTTTCATCGCGAGAATAAGACTGGTCTTTTTTCATTGGAACTTCGAGTCCGCGGTCTTCAAGGAATTTGATTTCTGCTTCGCGGCTATCCATATTCCATTTATCGTCACGCCATGCAGCAATAACTTTTAAGTCAGGTGCAAAGGCTTTGATTGCAAGTTCAAAACGAACCTGGTCATTTCCCTTACCAGTAGCACCGTGACAAATTGCAACGGCTTTTTCCTGACGAGCGTATTCAACAAGAATTTTTCCAATAAGAGGACGGGCTGTAGATGTTCCCAAAAGATATTCGTCTTCGTAAACAGCATTTGCTTTTACAGCAGGCCATATGTATTCAGTAATATATTCTTCACGTGCGTCTACAACGTAGCAGGCAGCAGCACCGGTTTTAAGTGCACGAGCTTTAATTGCTTCCCAGTCATCGCCCTGTCCAACGTCGATGCAGACAGCGATTACATCGTAGTCATAATTTTCCTTAAGCCACGGAATGATTACAGTTGTATCAAGTCCGCCTGAATAAGCCAGAATAACTTTGTCTTTTGCCATTTTTTAGCCTCGCATTTATTTTCTATAAGAGTAAATCTACCACTTATAAAAAAATTTAACAATCACAATGAGTATAAGTTACACATTCAGTTTGACATTTTTTTGATTTTTGTCTAAATTATCTCAACAATAAATCTGACAAATTTACATTTTTTGTCATAATAACTCATGGAGATTCAAATGAAAAAGACTCTCGCAAAAGCATCTTTATTTATGCTCGCCGCAGCAGCATTTGCAGGCGGTGTTGAAAACAAGACAAATATGAGCACAGGCTATCTTCGAAATCCAAGCCGAAACTCTGAATGTGAACGTCCAGAAGCAGCTTTTTACAACATTGCTGGAACAGCTTTCATGGAAGACGGTCTTTATCTTGAAGCCGGAAATCAGTTTATCTTTAAAGAATATGGAAACGAACTTAAAACCGGAAACATCATCGGGAGAATGTCAGGCGGTGCCGTAAACGATTATTATTCAAACGATGAAACTACAGTTTTATTGTATCCTGATACAGACATTGTTTTTAAGCGCAAAAAGTGGTCAATTTTTATGAACTTCGGTATTTATGCCGGGGGTGGAGCACTTTCTTACTCAGAAGGAACTTCTGCAACAAGCCTTATGTTCTTAAATGGAGCAAAGAATTTTAAAAGCGTAGCTGAACAATACAAATATGCTGCATCAGCCGCTAACGCAGCAGGAATTACAGCTCTTGAACATTCATACAATGACCAGTATGAAACCTACGGAAAAGCAGCCCTTGCATCACTTGAAATGGCTAAAAATCATTCTCTTGATGTAACTTCAATTACTTACGGCGGACAGATTGGTGCTTCATACAACATTTTCGACTGGTTTTCTGTTGCCGCAGCTTTCCGGTATGTCCGCGGAACACAGGATATGACCCTTACCTGCAATGATCTTACCTTCATTTACTTAAATGGCGGAAATACTATTAGTTACAAAGCAGAAGGTTTCGGTGAATCCTGCGTAATCGGAGCACATGTAAAACCAACATTTGCCCCTGGACTTGATATCGCTGTGCAGTATCAGACTTTAAGCCGTATTTCCTATGAAGTAGACAATGTAGAAGGAAATCTCGCTTCTTTCTACGGAATTACAAATGATTCAACCTTCCGAACAGACTTACCGGCTGTACTTAACTTGGGTATCGGTTACAGACCATTTGAAAAACTCTACTTAAGCGGAAGTTTTAACTATTATTTCAATACCTTTGCAAAACAGGATTCAATTCTTACAGAAACAGACTACGATGACTCCTGGGAACTTGCCTTTGGTGCAGATTTGAGAGTATGCAAATATGTTGGACTCAGCGCAGGTTTTGAATACGGAAAACAGGGAATCAACTCTACATCTAAAATTAAAGGGAATCATAAAAGAAGAGTAAATATTATTAATGCTTTGAGCGATGTTCCATATAAGTTTTTTACAGTATGTATTGACAAAAAAGCCTGTAAAGAAAATATGAGTTCAAAAGGAATACAATATAAGCATTCTTTTTATAAATTCATGAATAACATTGTTCACAATGAATTACGGAAAGCGTTTCAGAAGCTAACAATTGTTGCTGACGAAATAGGTACTAATGAATATATGGAAAGCTTTTGCAAGTATGTTGAGGCTAGGCAAGATATTCCTTCTCTTTTGGGAGAAACGAATTTCTCTTTTGAGAATAGTAAAGATGATGTTATGATACAACTTGCAGACTTAATAAGTGGTACTTTAGCTTATGTTTATGACACGCATAAAAATAGTGAAAATAATCCGCGTTATTTAAGTATTCTAAAAGATAAAATAATTCGGATTGAACAGTATCCAAAAACATTTACAAATTATACTGTTTCTGATAGTGCATTAGCAAGCGAATATGATTTAGACATAGCAAATCTATGTTTTAACCAAGCGATAAGGTTTATAAATAAATATGATAATAGCGAGGATATTGATATTCAAGCACAAATCATTATCTTAAAATACTTACTATTCAGGTTTATGAATAATGATACAAGAACATATATTTATACAAAAGAACTGATTCGTCAATTAAGCGGAACCGTTCTGTCTGATATCTCTATACAGGGGTTTCGAATGAAAATTATAGGAAAACTAAGAGATAGGGGAGTAATAATTGCAAGTTCAAATAAAGGATATAAAATACCTTCAAAAAAATCTGAAATAATTGACTTTATTAATCATGATGCAAGTATTGTAATTCCGATGTTATCACGATTAAAAAAATGCAGAGATTTAGTAAAATTGGCTACAATCAATGAGTTTGATGTGCTTTCGGCGGAAGAATACAGTGATTTAAAGGCATTCTTCGATTTACAAGATACAAAAATGTAAGTATATATGACTCGAATTATTATAGATAGTTTTATAAAAACAATATGTGTCTTATAAGTTGATGTAAAGAACTCAAGCTTTTGTATAGCCTTGATTGTGATAGATATGCTCCTAAAAATGTTTGTGGGTGATTTTATGAAGAATAATTACAAGCTTAAAATACAGTTCTATATTATTTCTCTTTTAATTCTGTTTGTTTTGACTATTATAGTTGATTTTAAGCTGAAAGATTGCAATAATC
>CAMHIV010000049.1 GCA_946185185.1 uncultured Treponema sp.
TGGCGTATAACATCTTTAAGAGGACTATAATCAAGAGGAACAATCCGCGCTCCATTTTTTAGGAATAAACCAACAACCTCTTTATTTTTATAAATTATCGGATAAACCAATAAGGGAGGATATTTCGTTGTTTTGTTTACATCTGCACCACATTTTATACAAGCTTTTATAAGTGCTGTATTATTTTGCTGAACTGCATATAGAAGAACTGTTTCATTATCAGCATCAACAGCATTAATACCATTCTTTTTTATAAACTGACTCCAATATCTTGAATCATTATCATTTATTTTTTTTAATTCTTTTACAGCAGCGCCTGTCCCACACGATGACAATAACATGACCAATGTAAAAATAAACATCCACTTTATCTTTTTCATTTTAAATCTCCTTTTTACACTTTTATAAAGTGTAAAATTACAATATTTAAATTTATACATTTAAATTCATAAGAATTATACATCTA
Source organism: uncultured Treponema sp. (assembly GCA_946185185.1). GTDB lineage: Bacteria > Spirochaetota > Spirochaetia > Treponematales > Treponemataceae > Treponema_D. Next base: position 467 of record CAMHIV010000049.1, read on the forward strand.
TATAAATAACTTTTACAAGTAAAAACACATTATTAAATCTATTATAAATGTACAAGAGTTTAAAATCTTCGTCATAGTATACATTATGGAAAATCTCAGACAGATATTTATAAATAATCTCAAATACTACAGAAAAGAACGAAATATTCGTCAACTGGATCTAGCTTTGGAAATAGGAAAAAGTTCAAACTACATAAATAGCATAGAAAACGGTAAATATTTTCCATCTCCTGAAACTATTGAACAAATTGCAGACTTTTTAAATATAGAGCCTTTTCAACTTTTTGACAGGAGCGGCTGCCCCAAGAATCTTATTCAAAATGATATCAATGGTTTTTCTAAAGAACTGTCTGAAACTTTGTATACAAAATTAAAAAATGATTTGAAAGATTTTTTATACAAAGACATAAATGAAATTTTTCAAAAATAAATACTCATAGCAAGAATATTAATAAATCAAGAACATTAACAAAAGTTTTCCCCAACGCACTAAAAAATAACAGTTTCGGTGCTGCTTAGAACAGATTTTGAGAGATAATGCAATAACTTGAATCAAATAATCTAATGCAGCATTGCGTTAGCGCTGGGAGCCCCGCCGAAAACGCCATTCTGTATTTTCCCACATTCCCCAATCCCCTGTTTTCTGATATTCTTCTATACAAATTCACAAAAGTGAGGAAATTATGAACTCGATACTGGTTGCAAAAATTGCAGCGTTCGTGCTTTATCTGGGCTTTATGATTTATATTGGGCTCAGAAATGCAAACAAAAACAACAGCTCGTCTGACTTCTTTTTGGGAGGACGAAAGGTAGGACCTTGGGTTACAGCTCTTTCTGCTGAAGCCTCTGACTCTTCGGCATGGCTTTTAATGGGATTACCTGGCCTTTGCTATCTTGGGGGCGTGCGGGAAACTTTCTGGACTGCTCTTGGTCTTATTGCCGGTACTTACCTGAACTGGCTTTTTGTTGCAAAACCTCTCAGAAAGTGCTCTGTTTCATTCGGGGACTCAATTACTATTCCTGAATTCTTTACTAACCGTTTCAAAGACAAAACACACATTCTTTCGGTTCTTTCTGTAGTTTTCATTGTTTTCTTCTTTACAATCTACACGGCTTCTGGTTTTGTTGCCTGTGCAAAGCTTTTCAACTCTGTATTTGATCTTCCATATCATGCAGGACTTGCAATCGGTCTTCTAGTAATTTTGTGTTACACAATCACCGGTGGTTACACTGCTGTTTGTACAACTGACTTTGTTCAGGGAACCCTTATCTTTGTAGCCTTCATTATTTCTGCAACTATCGCAGTTATCTCTCTTGGTGGCCCACAGGAAGCTATCGCCCAGGTTCAGAGTTTTGATGCCCGGGCTCTTGCAAACGAATTTGGTGCAAACCTGAACAAAGCATTTAGTGCTAACCAGTCATTCAAAGGACTTTCAATCGTTTCAGCCCTTGCGTGGGGTCTTGGCTATTTTGGTATGCCTCATATCATTGTACGGTTTATGGGAATCCGATCAAATAAAGAAATCACAAAGGCTCGCCGCATTGGAACTATATGGATGGTTATCTCGTATATCGGAACCTTCCTTATCGGTACAATGGGAACTGCATATCTTTTAAACCACGGAATTCTTCTTGGAACTGGTGCAGAAGAAGTTCTTGTTGATGGCGTAAGCCAGTTCGGCGATGCAGAAACTGTATTCAGTGCAACTATGCTCAAAATGTATCCGGCATTCCTTGGAGGAATTTTCCTTTGTGCAATTCTTGCAGCCTCTATGTCTACTGCTGACTCTCAACTTTTAGCTGCTTCTAGTGCCGTAAGCCAGGATATCTACAAAGGTATCATAAACAAAAATGCTGATGAAAAAACTGTATTAAACATCAGCCGCTTTGTAGTATTCTTCATCGCCCTGATTGCCCTCTTCCTTTCACTTAATCCTTCTTCCTCTATCTTTGGTCTTGTATCTTATGCCTGGGCTGGATTCGGTGCAACCTTTGGTCCTCTTGTTCTTTTGGCCCTTTACTGGCGCAATATGACTTCAAAAGGCGCGATTGCAGGTCTTATTACAGGCTTTATTGCAGTAGTTCTCTGGCACAACATTCCATCTTCAGTACATCCGATTTTCGGACTTTACGAAATTATGCCTGGCTTTATAATCTGTCTGATTTTCAGCGTAGCAGTTTCTCTTCTTGATAAAAACAAAGACGCAGAAATGCTCAAAGAATTCGACAATTACAAAAATATGGCTGACTAAAGCCTAAAATCCGGTAGACGATAAAACTACCGGATTTTTTATTCTTACTGACCTGGAGGACCTATGAAAAAACACATTCTTGCAGTATTACTTTTTTTATTCAGCTTTGCACTGTTTGCCGAATCAAAAACAATTTACATTACCCGTCACGGACAGCGAGGAGATCCACGATATCAAAAAAGATTCAAATTTTGTGACGACGATTGCCTTATGCCAAAAGGTGAAGAGCAGGCTCACAGATTGGGAAAACACCTGGCATCCCTCGGCTTTCATGGAACTATTTATGTTTCACCCTACTACAGAACTTTACAGACAGCTACTCTTGCAGCAAGCGAGCTTCCTTCAGATATTCCAATGATTTTAGAACCACGAGCCCAGGAAATCGTCGGGGCAAAGGATAATTCAGGAAAAGTACGTACTACAAAAAAATGTATCACTAAAAAAGAAATTAAAGCTAATTTTCCAAATGTAATTATTCCGCGCAGAGTAAAATTCCCATGGCACCTGGAAAATGAAAAGGAAGCTCAGACAGACCAGCGAATTCAAAATCTTACGGAAGAAGTTATCACAAAAGTTCAGGGCGATATTTTCATCGTAGCGCACGGGGGACTAATGCCTTCGTTTATCCGCGAAATGAACCGCCGGGGAGCAGATTTTCCGCGGCAAAAAACCTGGAACTGCTGCTTATACAGCTTCACAATTGATACAGAAACAGGAAATGTAACAGCCTGGTCAGACGAAACCTTGAAATATCTTCCCGACGAACTTATTACGGATAATCTTGCCTACATACTAATTCCACCAAAACGGGATTAAAACAAAAAGGGTGATTCATTTATGCGCCATCAGGAACATTTGAATCACCCTTCTTTCTATTTTCACTACAAACAAATCTATTTAATTGGAACACCACATCCTTTATGGTCTTCTTCCCAAACCTGTGCAATCTGAAGCAATTTTGCTTCGCTGAACATAGGGCCTGCAAACTGCATACCAATCGGCATATTGTCTGTTCCGGCAGCGGTACCAGCAGGAACATTGATAGAAGGAATACGCGCTAAGTTTACAAAAACTGTGTACATATCGCTGAGGTACATTTCAAGCGGATCATCAACTTTCTGACCAAGTTTAAATGCTGGTGTAGGACAAGTTGGAGCAAGAACGATATCGTATGTTTCAAAAAGCTGAGCCATTTCGCGCTGGATTCTTGCACGAACGGTCATTCCTTTTTTATAAGTATCGCCCGAAAACTGTTCAGAAAGAACATAATTTCCAATTACGATTCGGCGTTTTACTTCCGGACCAAAACCAGCACTGCGGGTATCAACATAAAGTTCGTCGTACCCCGCGCCGTTATCAACACGGTTTCCGTAGCGGATACCATCAAAGCGGCTCAAGTTCGAAGCAGCTTCACTCAAGGCAATTACATAGTAAGAAGCGATTGATGCATCCAAAACTGGAAGGTCAACTTCATCAATTTTTGCGCCTTTTGATTCAAACCATGCACGAGTTTTATCAAATGCAGCCTTTACATCAGCATCAAGACCTTTTGTCTGCAAAAACTGTTTTGGAATTGCAATCTTAAGAGAAGACATATCTGCATATGGCTGCAAATCCTTTAAGCTTTCTGTATTTGGCAAATCGGCACTTGTATCGTCGTAAAAATCAACGCCTGCCATAGCGCGAAGAGGTTCTGCAATATCACCTGGTGTATGCCCCATGATTCCGACCTGATCGAGGGAAGAACCATACGCAACTACACCCCAGCGGCTCAAAACACCATAAGTTGGCTTTAAACCATAAATTCCACAATAGCTTGCAGGAAGGCGAACTGAACCACCAGTTTCTGTTCCGATTGAAAATAGAGCCTGATTTGCACTTACAGCAGCAGCAGAACCGCCCGAAGAACCGCCTGAAACATATTCGCGATTCACAGGATTACGGGTTGCACCATAAGATGAATATTCAGTTGAAGAACCCATTGCAAATTCATCCTGATTACATCGTCCAAGAGGGATTGCACCTGCCTTTTCAAGACGGTCAATTACGGTTGCATTATATGGAGCAACGTAACCTTCAAGAATTTTTGAACCGCAGGTCAATTTGTGACCTTTTGAAGAAATATTATCTTTATTTGCAAAAGGCAGTCCTAAAAGAGGTTTTTCTTCAAAGAGAGAATCCAATTTTCCTGCAGCACGAGCCTCTGCAATTTCTTTATCTGCAATTTCAGCCTTGGTTAAGGCATCTTCGTAAAGTTCAAGAAATGCATTCAAAGGCTTATCAGATTTTTTATCTTCTTCGAATGTTTCGATTGATTTTTTTACAAGCTCAACACTGGTTGTTTTTCCAGACTTTAAAAGTTCGCGAACTTCTTTAATTGTATTTTCCATAATTACGTCCTATCTGATAATTAAGCTCCGGCACCAAGAACTTTTGGTACCTGGAAATATCCGTCCATAAATTCCGTGGTCACTTTTTTTACATCAGAAATGTCGAGACCAGGAACAACAGAATCATCTCGCAATGCTTCTGCCACTGTAGAAGGATAGGCATCGTAAGGATTTTCGCTATCATCGTATTTAGAAAGAATATCAAAGTAGCCTACGATTTCGTCTACTTGTTTTTTTAATGTTTCAATGTCCGTACTTTCCGGAGAAAGTCGCGAAAGGTAAAGGAGATTATTTAAAGTCTCCCCGTCAATCTGTTTGTGAGTACTCATACCCTCATTATAGAAGAATTGCGTTTTTTTTACAATCAATCCGAACTGTCTAAAGCTTCAAAAGATAAGCCTTTCCAGCAGGAATTTTTGCAGTAAGAATCGAATTATTCACCGAAGCTTCAATTTTTTCACCCAATTCATCGCTTTGAATTTTCTTTGATGCTGCAAAACTATTTCCAAACCTTCCCAGAGGAATCATTATTTCATTGCGAGAAGAGGAAGAACTTGCAATTGTGATCCACACTTCTTCCGGACTAAAACGCGCATAAGCAAAAATATCTTCTTCATCCCAAAGAATAGCAAAACCGCCGTCCTTAAATGCTTCCGAAGAAGTTTTTATTTTACACAATTTTGAATACAACTTATAGGAATCCGTCGATTCAATATCCTTATCCCACGGCATCGGGTATCTGCAACCTTCATTGTTATGCATTCGACCGTCGATTTCCGCTTCATCGCCGTAATACACATTAGTACAGCCAGGAAGTGTAAAAATCATAATTACCGCACCGCGAACAGAATCTTTAGAAATTGCAGGATCATTATGAAAACGAGAAATATCGTGGCTTCCCAAAAGATTAAAAAGATTCTGCCGGATTACAAAAGGAAGCCGCGCATAATAACCAGAAATCCATTCAGAAATATCCTTTGCCGAAAGCTTTGCCGGAATCTTTTCCAAAGGCGGCACATTAGAAATAAAGAAATCCTGCTGACCGTAGAATCCACGGATTGGACGGCACGAAGCAAAATAATTCATCGGAGAATCCCATTCATTTCCGTTCAAAAATTCCGTACTGTCACTCCAGTCTTCGGCAAGAATATAAGCCTGCGGATTTTCTTCTTTTATGCTCTGCCTGATTTGCGGCCAGATATCGTGATGAAGCTGAATTTCATCATTTCGTGCCATTACATCGGCAACATCGAATCTCCAGCCGTCCGTGCAAAATGGAGGTCGAAGCCATTTTTTTACAAGTGAATCCTTGTCGCCCCAAACCTTTTTGCGAAGTTTTTTGCTTGTATAATTCAAAGTCGGCAAAGTCTGAACACCAAACCAGGCGTGATAACTTTTTCCGTCTTCTGCAAAAAAGTAATACTCTCTTTCTTCTGAATCAGGATTATTATAGGCACCCTCATACTTTGGGAAAAAAGTTGCATCCCGGTTAAACCATCTATTTGCAATACCCGTATGATTTATAGAAACATCAAGAATAATTTTCATTCCATTTTTATGTAGTTCTTCAACCAGTTCAACGAGAGCCTTATCACCACCAAAATGCGGATCTACATGAAAATAATCCAGACAGTCATATTTATGAACTGTTGCCGCGTAAAAAATTGGATTCAAATATATTGCGGTAATTCCGAGTTTTTTCAAATAAGGAATTTTCTGCTTAATGCCATAAAGATCACCGCCATAAAAATCCAAACAATGAGCTTTTTCATACTCCTCAGGAACCGAATTCCAGTCTTTTATGAATTGTGTCGGATATCCGTCAAACTGATATTCGCCGTCTTTAATATTAAGGGAAGGATCCCCGTTACAAAATCTTTCCGGAAAAATCTGATAGAAAACAGCATTCTTAACCCATTCCGGCTGCTGATAATCCGTAAGAATTCTAAAATTGGATGCTTCGTTCTGCATGTGAGTATGAAGCCCGCTTTGTGTGTAATAATAAATTTTATCCGAAGTTACTACAAAAAATTGATAACTGAATTCTTTTTCAAAAATCTGAATTGAAGTTTCATATCTGGAAAGTCCGTTTTGATTTGAAACAAGAGTCATATGCTCTGGCCGGGTTGTTCCATTTTTCTTCCCCGAAAGAAAAACATTTGTTACAGGCGAATCTTCTTTTACTTGAAGTGCAATAGTGATAGTTTCACCTTTTTTAGGAAGCGGGTTTGAAACAAAATATTTTGATCCGTCGGAATAAACGGTAGACTGCCAGTTATTTTCTAAATTCATGCATACATTGTATCACAAAATGAAATAATGGTAACGAAATTCATTTAATCGCGGATTATATCAAGCTTTCGCCCCTGATATTCCGGCATAAACTTTTTCTTTTCACCAGTTTCAAACTGAACGGTGATTACAACTTCACCGTTTTCTGCAGAACTGTAAACTATCTGGCCATATCCATAATCGTCGTGATAAAGCCTTGTTCCTTTGCACCATTTTTTTAACAGCTCGGCTTTTGGGCCAAGTTCTTCGTCTTCTAAAGAATCATAATTTTCGGAATTACCCGAATTTCCTACATTTCGGCTGTAAACTAGAGGAACTTTTCCAAGAACTTTAAAAACATTTCCGGCTTCCATAAGAAAACGGCTTGGCATCATAGTTTCAAAATGACCGTACAACTTCCGGCTTTTGCAGCTGGTAATATAAAGTTCATTTTTTGCACGGGTAATTCCTACATAAAAAAGGCGACGTTCTTCTTCCAATTCTTCGCCGATTTTATCTTCCCGAGGGAAAATTCCATTTTCAAGGCCGGTAATAATTACCCGGTTAAATTCCAAACCTTTTGTATTGTGCAGAGTAATCAAGGTAACACTGTCAACGCCTTCTTCCGTATCTTCTGCAAGTGAGCGGTCAAGTTCAATTGAATCCAGAAAATCCAAAAGCCCCTGCATTGTACACGGATAATCCATTGCGGAGTTCACAATTTCGTTCATATTTTGAACGCGGGTTGTTCCGTCAACTTCATCCTGACTTCGGTGGTATTCATCCAAGGCAGAATCTTCGATAAGTTTTTCAACAAAAAGACTGAGCCGTTCAGCAATTACTTCACCGTTTTCGTCATCGCTTTCTTCTGCCTGCTTAGAATTCTCCAGTAACATTGCTTTTAAATCATTTATAAGTGCGCAAAAATCTTTTATTCCGTCCTTTGCTTTTTTAGGAAGATTTTCTGCGCAATTCTGACTTGCAGAAATCAAATTCAAATCTTCAATTAAGGCGCCAGCAGTTTCATGCGCTAGATTTATTATTTTTTCGCGGGATTTTTCGCCGATTCCGCGAACAGGCTTATTGACCACCCGGGAAAAAGCAATTTCATCCTTTGGATTGGCTATCATCGAAAGATAGGCAAGTACATCTTTAATTTCTTCCCTTTCATAGAATTTTAAAGAACCGACTACCGTATACGGAATGTGTCTGTGCAAAAATTCATTCTCAAAGCTGAAGGACTGGGCATTTGTTCGGTACAAAACTGCAAAATCAGAATATTTTGCACCCGTTTTAACGGCATTCATAATCAACGAAGAACAAAATTGAGCTTCATTATCCTGATTTTCCATAAAAATCAAAACTGGTTCACTGCCTTCGCCCCGTTCTGCAATCAGCGTTTTTCCAAGACGGTCAGAATTATTGCTTACAACTGCATCTGCGGCTGCAAGGATTTTTCCCATCGAACGATAATTTCGCTCCAGGCGAATCAAGGTTGTACCCGGAAAATGATTTGCAAAATTTAAAATATTCTGAACTTCAGCTCCGCGGAATTTATAAATCGACTGATCATCATCGCCGACAACACAAACATAAGTGCCACTGTTTTCTTCAACTCCACTTAATGCCTGAAGCAGACGGAATTGAGCAACATTGGAATCCTGATACTCATCTACCATTATTACGCGGAATCTATGCTGCATTTGAGAACGAATTTCCGGATGTGTTTCCAATACCTGAACGCACTTCATAATGAGGTCGCCAAAGTCGGCATTTCCACTCATCTTAAGGCGCTTTTCGTATGCTGAATAATATTCTTGAAGATCCCCGTCTTTATCAAAATCAGACAAATCATCGTCGGGCGAAAGACAATAATCCTTACACAAAGAAATTCGATGAACAATTGCATTTGCCTGTTTTTTTGTTATCGAAGGAACAGCTTTCTGCATCAAAGTTGCAGAATCATCATCATCGTAAACTGTAAAATTTGGATCCAACCCAGCTTCTTCGGCATAACGACGCAAAAACCATGCGCCAAAAGAATGGAAGGTTTTAATCATTGAATCAGCGGCGAGGGGCTCAAGTTTTACAGCCCTTTCGCGCATTTCGTTTGCTGCTTTTTTAGTAAAGGTTACGGCAAGAATCTGCCACGGTTGAATATTTTCATGCTGAATCAAATAAGCAATTTTTGTGGTGATTACCCGGGTTTTTCCGGAACCGGCACCTGCCAGAATCAATAGAGGAGAGCCGGAATGAACAACGGCTTCCGTTTGCTCCGGATTCAGGCTTTCAAGATATTCATATGCCATGAAGGACTCCTACAACATTTCTGTGGCAAATTTCATTGTTGAAGCAGGCACCCCTTTATTCATTTCTGACTCACCCACAAAAACTGCATCCAAATCAACTTCCGAAGAAGCTACAATTTTTGCACGGACAAAACGCCCCTTCTTTATTGCATCATTTTCTTTCGGGTCATCTTTTTCGTATCGAACAACTACGCTGCCGTCTACATCAGGAGCCTGGAACCATGCACGGCCAATTGCAATACCGTCTTCACCTTCCACAATTTCTTCAATCAAAATATCGTATTCTTTTCCAACATGTGCTTTCAAATGTCTTTGAGTGATTTCAGTCTGCTCACTAACTAAACGTTCGGCGCGTTTCTTTGAAACCTTTTGAGCAACGCGGTCTTTGAAAGAATATGCAGGTGTATCTTCTTCGCGGCTATACGGGAAACAACCCGACCAGTCACTTTCGATTGTTTTAAGGAATTTAACGGAGTTTTCAGCCTGTTCGTCGGTTTCGCCGGGAAATCCAGCCAAAAAAGTTGTTCGAAGTGTTGCATCCGGCAAAGCCTTTCTGATATCACTCACAAGGCGAATATATTCCTGTGCGCTTCCTTTACGGTTCATTGCGCGGATAATAGTATCATCCCCACTCTGGAAAGGAATATCAAAGTACGGCAAAAGTCGTTTATCCTTCTGCATAACAGGAAGAATGTCCCGATTAAAATGATCCGGATGAATGTACAGTGTGCGGACAATAAAATTTCCTGGAATTTCAGAAATCATTTTTAAAAGCCGCGCCAAAGCAGATTCTTCTTTTGTTCCGCAGTTTATACCTTTTTCAAGCACAGGAAGTTGAGCCCGACCTTCGCCAAAAACATCATCAGCAGCGCCGGTTCCATACGCCGCAAGATCCTGTCCAATAAGATTAAATTCAACAATTCCACGGGAAATTAAAGATTTTATTTCATCAATTATATCACTTGCTTTGCGGCTTCTAAGTTCCCCACGAATAAGAGGAATTGCACAGAACGAACAGTGATTCGAGCAGCCTTCTGTGATTTTAATAAAAGCGCTTCCCGGATACGAAAGAAGAACTTTTCGTTCTCCACAGCATACGCCTTCCTGCTTGAAAGTTTCAACAAGACGTTCACCGCCGATAAAGGAACGAATAAATTCATCGATTTTAGAAATATTTCCATTACCAAAAATTCCGTCGGCTTCAGGAAGGGCGTCTTTCAGCATATTTGCGTAGCGTTCGGCAAGACAACCCGTCAAAAGAATTTTTGCATTCGGATAATCGCGCTTTGCACTTACAACGGCATCAAGAGATTCTTTTTTTGCAGATTCAATAAACCCGCAGGAATTGATTACGATAAAATCAGCTTCTTCAGGAGAAAAAGTCTGTTCCATTTTCATATCAAGAAAATGATTTATAAGGAGTTCACCGTCTACCTGATTTTTTGCACACCCGTGCTGATCAATAAAAAACTTAGTCAAGTTCTATAACCACCAGCTTGTATTTTCCGTCTGAATCCTTGATCCATTTGATGTCTTCAACAAGCACCTGACCAGCCTTTCCGATTTCTAGATCATATCCTTTTGAATCCGCTGTGATTGAAAATTTTACTGTATTACAGTTAGACATCCAAAGGCGGATTCCATTATTTGCGGTCATTGTAACAATTTCACCGTTAGAGAAATAACCTTCAACAGGATCATGGCGATCTACACGATAACGGAATTCACAAGAACCACGGAAACTTCCATTCAATGTAAATGGATAAGCACGATTATCTTCAAGAACTACGATTCGTTTCTGTGTTCCAAGTTCAGAAGCAAAAGGAATTTCAGCAGTATCTGTTGTAGAAGAAGTAAGATAAACACCGCTTCCTCGTTTTACAAGGCGAACCTCGGCACCACGGCTTGAATCAGTTGCAGAAATATCAGAAACGTAAACGATAAGATCAGACATTGTATCTCCATCGATATCAAGTTCTGTTTCTTCTGCCAAATCTGTA
>CAMHIV010000050.1 GCA_946185185.1 uncultured Treponema sp.
TAAAAATAGAAAAAGAATCTCAATCTATAACAGCACAAAAAGAAAGGGAAGGATTGGAATTAAAAAAGAAAAAAATTATAGAAGAATCATGGCCTAAGCAAATAAGAATGGCAAACTTATGTATAGTATCAAGTACTAAAGTAAATGGAGTCGCTAAAATTCATTCAGGTTTATTAAGAACTGATTTATTCAAAGAGTTTTATGAATTATGGCCTGAAAAATTCACAAATGTTACAAATGGTGTAACTCCAAGAAGATGGGTACATTGTGCCTTCCCTGAATTAAGTAAATTATTAACTAAATATAATGGAGGAAGAAGCTTTTTGAACCAGTAATCGAGAAGGGTTGAAATAAAAAATTTGGTTATGCTTTCAGTTTCAGGTATATGAGATACAGCTTCAAGCATTTTTTTATCTTCAAGATATTTTTCATTCAGCGCTTTGAATAAATTTTCAATTTCTTTCTGAGAAATTTCTTCAGGATCAAAATAGATTAGAAAAGAACCGATATTCGTATTAATTGAAACATCGGTTATACCGTTCTGAACGGCGATCAAAGTTTGAGCAAGAATAGCCTGCCGGGAAGAAACTTCCTTCACATCATAATGAATTCTAAGTCTTCCTGGCAGAGCATGATGAACGGTAATAGTCATAAAAAATTAAGTCTTTTATGCTTCTGCTTTTTTCTGATTGTTATATTTTGCTTCTGCAACAATGTCCTGTGCATCCTCTTTTACAGATTCAGCAAAAGCAGCTGAATCGTCTTGAAGCTGCAGGCCTTTTCCCACAACTGCTGAACAGGCTTTTTTGAAAGCCGGATTTTTAATAAGGGAAACAGCAGCTACCCCGGTAACAACACCTAAACCGAAAACAACCATTTTGTTTGAAAATAACATATTTTATCTCCTTATTTTTTTTCTGAATTGCAGTGGCAGCCACAGCTACCATCGCAACCACTGCAGCCGCAGGAAGATTTTCCGAGCTTTTTTTTGTGAATCATATTAGCAATAACACCGCCAACAGCAATTACCAGAATGCTTCCTACAAAAATAGTCCCCATAAAAATCCTCCTGAAGTTTTATATTATCTCAATTTAGTTGCTTCTGTGTATTTCTTGAAGAAGAGCATATAGCACATTCCGCCAAGAAGAATGATAGAAACAATCAAACCTATTACATTTACGTTTCCAGTAAACATTTTACCGAACTGATTTACAAACAAAGCGATAACATATGCAAAGCCACACTGATAGCCGATTGCAAACCATGTCCACTTTGCATTGTTCATTTCACGTTTAATGGCACCGATTGCAGCAAAACATGGAGCGCAGAGAAGGTTGAATACAAGGAAAGAAAAGCCTGTAATGCCTGTAAATGCCTGTCCAAGAGCCTGGAATGCGGTTACATCGCCGCTTCCGTAAAGGATTCCCATTGTACCAACAATATTTTCCTTTGCAACAAGACCTGTGATTGAAGCAACTGCAGCCTGCCAGTTTCCCCATCCCAAAGGAGCAAAAATCCATGCAATACAAGAACCGATTTTAGCTAAGATAGAAGCATCAAGTTCTTCTTCTGCAAGCATTCTGAAGCCGTCATCTGCCCAGCCAAAGAATGATGTGAACCATACAACGATTGTTGAAAGAAGAATTATTGTTCCAGCTTTTTTGATAAACGACCAGCCCCGTTCCCACATTGAACGAAGAACGTTGAGAAGGGTTGGAAGGTGATATGATGGAAGTTCCATTACAAATGGAGCAGGCTGACCTGCAAACATCTTTGTTTTCTTAAGCATGATGCCGGAAATAACGATTGAAGCCATACCAATAAAGTAAGCGCTTGTTGCAACCCATGCAGAACCACCAAAAATTGCTCCGGCAATCATTGCAATAAACGGAACTTTAGCACCACAAGGAATGAAAGTTGTTGTCATGATTGTCATACGGCGGTCGCGTTCGTTTTCAATTGTACGGCTTGCCATAATTCCAGGAACACCACAACCGGTTCCTACCAGCATAGGAATGAATGATTTTCCAGAAAGGCCAAACTTACGGAATACGCGGTCAAGAACGAATGCAATGCGGGCCATATAACCGCATGCTTCAAGAAAGGCAAGAAGAAGGAAGAGAACCAGCATCTGAGGAACAAACCCAAGCACTGCACCAACACCGGCTACAATACCGTCAAGAATAAGGCCGGAAAGCCATTCTGAACATTCAAGTTTTTCAAGAAGTCCGCCAATGACAGCTGGAACACCAGGAACCCATACGCCATAATCAGCAGGATCAGGTTCATCAAAGCCGTTTTCTTCAAAATATGAAACTGCATCTTTGTAAGAAAGTGCGTTTACGTCTTCATCAGCATCTTCAGGAACGCTTTCATAGAAAACCGTAATTTCACCGTCTTCAAGTGTTTCTTCATCAACAGTTGCATACTGAACAGATTCAGCGCCGTCTTCCGGAACAAATTCCTTAAGGGAAGAAAGGGTAGTTTCAGCATCAAAGTCTTCAGCTTCAACATCAAGACCTGCAAAAGCATCTGCCGCAGTTACAGCAGCACTGTAAAGTTCAGCCTGTTCTTCATATTCCCCGCTACCCATCCCGAACAGGTGCCATCCGTCTCCAAAAAGACCGTCGTTAGCCCAGTCAGTTGCAGCGGCACCAATCCCAACCATACTGATCCAGTAAACAAGGAACATAATTACCGCAAAAATAGGAAGTCCCAGCCAGCGGTTTGTTACAACACGGTCAATCTTGTCTGAAGTAGAAAGATTTCCTGCGTTTCGTTTTTTGTAGCTTGATTTAAGGATTGTGGCAATGTAAATGTAGCGTTCATTTGTAATGATACTTTCTGCATCATCATCAAGTTCTTTTTCAGCAGCCGTAATGTCACTTTCGATGTGGTTCAAAAGGTCTTTTTCAATTTTAAGTGTTTCAAGAACCTTTTCATCCCGTTCAAAAATCTTAATTGCATACCATCTCTGCTGTTCATCAGGCAAATTGTGAACTACTGCTTCTTCAATGTGAGCAAGAGCGTGTTCAACAGGACCGGAGAATGAATGCTGAGGAACCGTTTTTGTTTCCTGAGCAGCTTTTATTGCTTCTTCAGCAGCCTGCATTACACCGTCGCCTTTGAGGGCTGAAATTTCAACAATCTTACATCCAAGCTGACGGCTGAGTTCAGAAACATCAATTTTGTCTCCGTTCTTTTTTACAAGATCCATCATGTTGAGTGCTACAACAACCGGTATTCCAAGTTCTACAAGCTGAGTTGTAAGATAAAGGTTTCGTTCAAGGTTTGTAGCGTCCACGATGTTCAAGATAGCGTCTGGGCGTTCACCAACAAGGTAATTACGCGCAACAACTTCTTCCAATGTATATGGAGAAAGGGAATAAATCCCCGGAAGGTCTGTTACGATAACGCCTTCATGCTTTTTAAGTTTACCTTCTTTCTTTTCTACAGTAACTCCCGGCCAGTTTCCCACAAACTGATTCGATCCAGTCAGGGCATTAAAAAGGGTAGTCTTACCCGCATTCGGGTTTCCGGCAAGTGCAATTCTAATCTGTTTATCCATCATTCAACCTCAATCATTTCAGCATCAGCCTTTCTAAGCGAAAGTTCATAACCGCGGACAGTAACTTCAATTGGATCACCAAGAGGGGCAACTTTGCGAACATAGACTTCTGTTCCCTTTGTAACTCCCATATCCATTATGCGTCTTTTTACGGCTCCTTCGCCGTGTAAACGAAGAACTTTTACAGTTTCTCCGATTTTTGTTTCCCGTAAGGTTTTCATTTTATATCTCCTAATTTTTTTTCTCTTTTTTTGGGCGCAGTGCATTCAGCAAACGGGTGTTCCGCCGTTCCGCTACGCTCATTGCTACGCAACCGCCTTAAAAGGCGGCGGCTCCATACCCGGGCGCAGTGCATTTTCAGACCATAATTTTTCTTGCTAAATCCTCATTCAAAGCAATCCTCGATTCTTTTACTTTTACGATTACATTACCGCAAAGGGAATTAATAACAGTCAAAGTTCCCCCAACGGTAAGCCCAAGATTAGCAAGGTGCCGGCGAACATCTTCATTTCCGCCGATTTTTCTGATAATAAGTTCTTTGTTTTTTTCTGAATAAGTTAAAGGCATCATAATTGAATAATTAGCATAAACTAACTAAAATAAATTAGCACTTGCTAACCAAATAGTCAATAAGTTTTAAAATTTTCTTAATATTTTCAGGAGGAGATTTTTATGAACATTCTTCAATACGGACTTTTAATTCCTTTTTTAGGCACTGCAACAGGCTCTGCCTGCGTATTTTTTATGAAAAAAGAAATAAATGATTCACTTGAACGATTTCTTTTGGGGTTTGCAGGAGGAGTAATGATAGCAGCCGGCGTCTGGTCTTTATTAATTCCAGCAATGAATATGGCAGACGAAATGGGGCGACTTTCATTTATTCCAGCATTAACCGGTTTTGTTTTGGGAGTAGTTTTTTTATTGCTTCTTGATAAGATAACCCCACATCTTCATGCAATGGCTCAAAATCCTGAAGGGGGAGCTGAATCTGCCCGAAAAAAAATCAGCCGGACAATGATGCTTTTTCTTGCAGTAACACTCCACAATATACCGGAAGGGATGGCTGTTGGAATTGTTTTAGCCGGAAGTCTTTCCGGAAGCACAATGATTTCTGCAGCGGATGCCCTTGCACTTTCTATAGGAATAGCAATTCAAAACTTCCCGGAAGGGGCGATTATTTCAATGCCGTTACAAACAGAAGGAAACAGCAAATTTCGTTCGTTTTTATACGGATCCCTTTCGGGGGCAGTAGAACCTGTGGCTGCAATAATAACAATTTTACTTACTTCGTTAATTTTACCATTTTTGCCGTATTTTCTTTCCTTTGCCGCCGGAGCAATGGTTTTTGTGGTAATAGAAGAACTAATCCCAGAAGCCACAAGAAATGAAAAAACTGACATATGCACCATCGGATTTTCTTTAGGATTTGCCCTGATGATGGTGCTGGATGTTGCTCTGGGATAAAAAAATCGGGACAACTGCATAGCAATCGCCCCGATTTTATCCTGCGGTCATTGTACTTGCAATCCCTGAGCTTGTCGAAGGGTCGAAATGACTGCATTAATTTGCCATGGACGGCAAATCTAAATTAGTATTCTGGCGGAAGTTCTCCCAGCTGATCAAAGCTGAATACAGGTCCGTCTTTGCAGACGAACTTGTCGCCGATGTTACAGCGGCCGCATTTTCCGATACCGCACTTCATGCGCATTTCCATTGTCGTAAAGATCTGTTCGTCCTTGAAACCAAGGTCTTTAAGAATCTTAAGTGACATGTGGATAAGGATTGGAGGTCCACACATGATTACAGTCATACCGGCATCAGGCTTAAGTTCTGTGATGAACGGAGGAACGAAACCTACGTGGCCGTTCCAGCCTTCTTCTGCACGGTCGATTGTAATATCGATAGAGCAGTTTGGCTGTTTCATCCATACATTCTGCATTTCGTCAAGGCGAACAAGGTCAGCCTTAGAGCGGGCACCGTAGATTACCTGGATTTTTCCGTAGTTTTCACGGTGATCCATCATGTAATTTACTACTGAGTGAACTGGAGCAATACCAATACCACCGGCAATTACAAGAATGTCTTTACCTTTGAGGGCACCTTCAACTGGAAAGCCGTTTCCAACAGGTCCGCGGAGACAAATCTGCTGACCAACTTCAGCATTGTGGAGCCATTCAGTTACGACACCACATTTTTTGATAGAAAATTCCATGTGAGATTCAAGTGTAGGGCTTGAAGTAATGGAAATCATTGATTCACCAACGCCTGGAACGATGAGCATTGCACACTGTCCAGGAATGTGGTTGAACAATTTTTTTCCGTCAAGGCCAACTACACTGAAAGTTTTTACATCAGGAGTTTCCTGCTTAATGTCAATAATTTTTCCAATGTAAGGGATAAATGATTCTTTGTTTTCCATAAGCATTTTCATTCAAGTGATGATTGAGCCTGTCGAAATCCACTGATGGTTTCGAGAGCCTCAACCACCGGCCTAAATTTCATCATCCTCCTGTACAGCTTTGATTACTTTTACAACGTTCATGTTTACAGGACAGCTTTCAAGACAGCGGCCGCAACCTACACAAGAGAACAAGCCTTCATGTGCCATTGGATAGTACATGAGTTTGTGCATAAAGCGCTGGCGGCTTCTTTCTTTCTGTGTGTGACGTGGATTTTCTGCAGCCATCTGTGTAAAGTCATTATACATACAGCTGTCCCAGCAGCGGATCTGACGGATTCCGTTGTTAGTCTTAAAGTCGCGAACGTCAAAACACATACAGGTAGGGCAGACATAAGTACAGGTTCCGCATCCTACGCAAGGTTCTGAAACTTTTTCCCAGATTTTCGAATTGAAAATCTTAAGCATGTCTTTTCCCTGGAATTTAGAAAGGTCAAGGTGAGCAAATGGAAGTTTTTCTATCTTGTCAGAAATTTCTTTCTTAAGTGAATCAACTGCCTTAGCATCTTCATCTTTAAGAACGGCCTTTGCTTTTTCTATAAAAGCTTTTCCTTTTTCTGTATTTGCTTCAAAGAAGTATTTTCCGTCACTGAGCCATGCACTTACATCGCCTTTTGAACCATTTTTGTCAGTATTAAGGCTTGCATCGATTCCGTATGTAGAACAGAAACAAGTCTTTGCAGGTTCATTGCAGGCAAGAGTGATTACAGTTCCGTGGTCGCGGCGGTTCTTGTAATAAGAATCAACCGGATTCATATTAAGGTAAACGTTATCGATTACAGTAAAACCAACTGCATCACAGGCACGAACACCAAAGATTACAAAATCTTCAATTTCTTTGCGTGGATCATTTACAGTGATTTCTTTGCCTTTCATTTCATAGCTGACCATGTGTTCTGTTTTTGGAAAGAAAAAGTCCTTTGCAGAACGAACTGTCTTAAGATTAGAAGAAAGTTTTACGCCTTTTTCCCATTTCTTAAAGTCAGCTCTTCCAGTTTCGTTATCAACAGGAAGATAAAGAGGCTGTTTTTCGCCGATTAAGGCAAACAATTCGTCAATTTTATCTTTAGAAATTGCAAACATTAGTTTTCGCCTCCTTCTTTTGAACGGTCATATACGATTGTTGTTTCAGGATCGTTTTCTGCATTGAATGTAAGCATTGCAGGCTTTGTTTCCATGTCGCTTCCGGCCTGATATTCACCGTAAATTTCGTTGATGTCTTTAATGTATTTGCGGTTAAGAAGATAAAGCGGAATGCCCTGAGGACAAACTCGTGAACATTCTCCACAGTCTGTACAGCGTCCGGCAACGTGCCATGCGCGGATGATGTGGAAAAGGCTTTCTTCAAAACTAGTTTCAGCAACCTTCTGAGTTGTGTAAAGCTTGTTGTTGTCGAATACACATTTTTCACATGTACATGCAGGACATACATTACGGCAGGCATTACAGCGGATACAGCGTGAGAATTCATTCTTCCAGAATGCGTTTCTTTCATCTGCTGTCATTTTTTCGTATTTTTCAACTACTTCGAGTCTGTCGTTTGTTCCAACATCTGCATTTTCATCAACGCCTAAAAGTTCATCGCATGAAACATGCTTTTTACCGCGGCAGCTTTCGCAAACCTGTCCACCGTCAAGAGTATCCTGACAAGGAATTCCGATTGCATAAACATCACCGCGGGTAATGCGGTTTTCTTTTAAGAGCTGTGTGAATGAATAAGAATCAGCCGGCTTTAAGAATACAAGAACAACTTCCTGTGGAATAGGAGCGTCCTGTGCGTTTGGATCACGCTGCTTAGCCATTGTGTTATTCATTCTAGTTGTGCTTTTCTTTACTTCAATCTCACGGGTAATACCAACAAGATATTTTGAAAGGTTTGCAGCACAGTTTTTATCATAGATAAATTCTTTATCAAGTTCTTCAGCTGTTCTGAAAGTTCCCGGTGTGATGTCGTCATCAAAGAGACCTTTTTTCCAGCCTACTACGCGCTGAACTTTGCCTTCTGCAAGCAATGCTTTTGCGCGTTCAATCATTTTTGCGCTTAGTTCTTGCATCGTACATCCTCCAGCTTTTTACATTCGCCGAGAGCTTTGATCTGCTCAACGAATTCGTTCATAATTCCGGCAAATTTAACGCCTTCTGCAGCAGAACACCATTCTACACGTGTACGGCCTTTTTCGATTCCCAAGAAGTCAAGCTGACTGAAAAGGAGAGTCATGCGGCGGCGTGCAAAGAAGTTACCTGTTGAATAGTGACAGTCTCCAGGATGGCATCCGCAGAGGATTACACCGTCAGCTCCACGCTGGAATGCACGGAGAATAAACAATGGGTTCAAACGGCATGAACATGGAATGCGGATAATTTTTACGTTTGCAGGATATTCAAGACGGTTGTTACCGGCAAGGTCTGCACCTGCATAAGAACACCAGTTACAGCAGAATGCAACAATTTTTGGCGTCCAGTCTTTATTAGTATTTTCTGACATAATCATTTTCTAGTATAAACTGCGAGTTTTCGAAGAAAACTCGAGTTTTTGAGTTTCGTTAGAAACTCAAAATACTATCTACCTCCGCCAAAATCTGTTTGTTGCTGAAGCCCTTCAAGTCCATAGCACCGCTAGGACAAGCTACTGTACATGCACCACATCCCTGACACATAGCAGAGTTAACCTGTGAAACGTGACGGGTAATAGTTGTACGGTTTGGACCGCGGAAATCCTTGTCGATATACGAAATAGCTCCGTAAGGACAAACATTTGCACACTGACCACAGCCGTTACATGCATTTTCATCCGGCTGAGCTGTACAAGGGTTATTCTTAAGCTTATCTTTAATCAAAAGACAGATTGCCTTTGCTGCAGCACCAGAAGACTGGGCAACAGTTTCAGGAATATCTTTTGGTCCCTGACAGCATCCTGCAAGGAAGATACCTGCAGTAGGGCTTTCTACTGGACGGAGTTTTGCATGAGCTTCAAGGAAGAAGTCATTTGTGTCCATAGAAGTTGTAAGCATTGTAGCAAGAGGTCGGGCAGATTTGTCTGCTTCAATAGAAGCTGCAAGAACTACCATGTCTGCCTTGATGTGAACCTGACGGTTCAAAATCAAATCTGACCCCTGAACATCAAGAGTTCCGTCTGGAAGAGGAGTTACCTTTCCAACCTGACCCTTAATGTAGTTTACACCGTACTGTTCAACAGCGCGGCGGTAGAATTCATCAAAGTTTTTACCTGGAGTACGAACATCAATATAGAAAACAGTGATGTTTGTGTCAGGATAGTGATCGCGTGTAAGGATTGCGTGCTTTGCAGTATACATACAGCAGATCTTAGAACAGTATTCGTGACCCTTAGTAGAATCAGCTGAACAGCGGCTTCCTACACACTGAACGAATACGATGTTCTTTGGTTCTTTTCCGTCTGAAGGGCGGAGAAGGTGACCGTTAGTAGGTCCCGATGCATTGCAGAGACGTTCAAATTCAAGTGAAGATACAACGTCAGGGCTCTGGCTGTATGCGTATTCGTCAAATTTCTTAAGGTCAATCGGATTGTATCCGGTTGCAACGATGATTGCACCGTACTTTTCTGTGATAACCTGTTCTTTCTGGTGGAAATCAATAGCACCTGCAGCACAAGCCTTTTCACAGAAACCACAAACGTTATCTTTACCGTTTGCAAGACCTTTCATATGAAGACAGTAAGTTGCATCGATGTTTGCAACCTTTGGAACTGCCTGAGCGAAAGGAATATCGATTGCCTTGCGGTTATTCAAGTTCAAGTTGAAAGCATTTGGAACTTTCTTGTTTGGACATTTTTCGATACAAGCACCACAACCTGTACATTTTGTTTCATCAACATAACGAGGATGGCGTTTAATATCGATTTCAAAGTTACCGATGTAACCGCGGACACCACAAACTTCACTGTAAGAAAGAATGCGGATGTTAGGGTTCTGGCTAACTTCTGTCATTTTTGGAGTTACGATACAAGAAGCACAGTCCAGGGTAGGGAATGTCTTGTCGAGCATGGCCATCTTACCGCCGACTGTAACATTCTTTTCTACGATATCAACAGGGAATCCTGCATCAGCAATGTCCAGGGCAGCTGTAATACCTGCAATACCACCACCGATAACAAGAGCGCGCTTAGTCATTGGAGTTTCACCAGGAGTAAGCGGTGTATCAAGGATAGTTTTTGCAATGGCAGCCTTACCAAGTGCAATTGCTTTTTCTGTAGCGTCGCCCATATCTTTCATAACCCATGAACACTGTTCACGGATGTTGGCAACTTCTACTTTATAAGGGTTAAGACCAGCTCTTTCTGCACATGCACGGAAAGTTTTTTCATGCATACGTGGAGAACATGAACAAAGAACAACGCCTGTAAGCTTG
Source organism: uncultured Treponema sp. (assembly GCA_946185185.1). Taxonomy (GTDB): domain Bacteria; phylum Spirochaetota; class Spirochaetia; order Treponematales; family Treponemataceae; genus Treponema_D. The sequence goes on from CAMHIV010000050.1 coordinate 10,414, forward strand.
TCTTCTTTGATATGGTCTTCAATCATTTTCTGACCGGCAGATGAACACATGTAAGTGTAGTTAGTTGAATAAACAACTCCGTCTACTTTTCCAAGTTCTTCTGCTACTTTTGCTACGTCAACAGTACCTGCAATGTTAGTACCACAGTGACATACAAAAACACCAATTCTTTCCATATTACAACCTTATTTCTTGTACTTTCTGAAAGCACTAACAATAGCCTGCTGAGGCATATCGTCATCAAGATGATCAGGGACCTGTACCGGGTCAAGGTGATGAGGACCACGCTGACCTTCAACCATAAGGCGTACAGCTTCGATGATTTTTACCGGTTCTACCTGACGAGGACATCGTTCAAGGCAGGCAAAACATGAAAGACATGCGTAAATTGATTTTGTCTTAAGCAAAGGTTCAATTTCGCCTTTTTCTACCATCTGAACAAACTGATGAGGATGATATTCCATTGAATCATAGTTAGGGCAGGTACCAGAGCACTTACCGCAAACCATACATTTTTTAGGATTTACACCACTAGTCTGAATGATTTCCTGTCTCAAAGATTCAAGTTCGCTTTTAAGCATTTACCGCCTCCTTGTGAGAATTTTTCTCAATTTCAGCCAAAACTGAATCCTTAATTCCAAGAGCTTCAGCAAGAAGTTCAGAGAAATATACAACATCAAGATTTGTGTCTTTCTGATTTTTAATAAGGTTATAGCGACAGAGAGGACAGCTTGTAACTAAAAGTTCAGCCCCAAAGTCCTGTGCATTTGTAATGATTGCTTTTGTTCTGTTTTCTGGAATTGATTTGTCTTCGAACATTGCATAAGCACCGCAGCATTCGTTTCTCTGGGCATAAATTACCGGAGTTGCACCGATTGCCTTGATAAAATCTTCAAGAATCTGAGGATTTTCAGGATCATCGAACTGCATTGTTTTAGCAGGACGAAGAAGAAGACAACCGTAATAAGCACCGATTTTCTTGTCTTTAAGAGGATTTTTTACTGCAGCTTTAACTTTGTCCCAGCCGACAACATCACGTAAAATTTCGAGGAAGTGAAGAACTTTTGCTTCACCGTTGTACTGAATGTTATCAGCCTTAAGATAGTTATTTGCGCGCAAAATCATGTTTTCGTCGTTTGTCATTGCAAGGTTAGTCTGCTTCAGCACGTTGTAACATGCTGAACAGAGAGT
>CAMHIV010000051.1 GCA_946185185.1 uncultured Treponema sp.
AATATTTTTTTGATTCTAAAAACTTTTTTATCAAAATAATTTTTGGAATAATATTAGGTGAAAAAAACGGTATTTCGAAATTATTAATTACAAAGGAAAAATATTTCATCGATACAGCAGCTGTTGGAATATTGATATTTCCAAAAATTGTTTCACATGAAACATTAGAAAGAGTAGTGAAGTAGACAAAGGCATGTTTCATGTGAAACATGTAAATCCGATTTTAAACTTATTATTGATAGTTAATAAAAAGAATAACTATCGATTTTTAATTAAAAGGTAAAATAAAATTAAAAACTTTCGTATCAGGAAGATTAAAACTTAGAATTTTTTTTTATGGTTTTGAAAAATTAAAAAAAATGTAAAATAAATACTGGTATTAATTCCAATAATATACTTTTACTTACATCAAATTAAGGAGAGATTTATGAAAAAAGTCTTTTTACTCATTCCATTATTATCACTATTTGTATTCGGTTGTAACGACAGCCAGAATGATTCAACTAAACAACTTGCATTGTTAGCAAGTACTCAAAGTAGTAGTTCAGAAGAATCTGAAGAAGTTGATGGTTATGTAGTTTATCCTACTATTCCAGAGGGAACTTACGGTAATTGGGTATTAACAAAAGATACTGCAACATTAACAAAAAAAGGTTCTAACGAATATAAAAAATATCTAAATGTTTGGACTAATAATAGTAATGATAATTTTTCTTTACGATTCGTAGAACTTAAAGACTGTGTAATTAAAGAAACGCCAGTAAGTTCTGATTCAGCTAGATTAGATTGTGAATGTCATTTTATTGTTTCTTTAACTGATTCTGTGACAACTAAATCTGACCAAATATCTTTACTATGCTATTTTGGGCTTGGATATGATTTTTCTGAGCCAAATAAAATTCAAGACAATGGTTGTTTGGTTCGAGCCTTCTCCTTAGATTCTGGATATGAGAATAATATCGATAATGCAACTCTTGATAAAATCTTACAGGCTCATGCTATTGTATTTGATTCTGAGAAAGAAAACTAAATCACCTTCATCATCTTCTCTCTAATCAACCTTAATTCACAGTTTATAACAGATACACTTACATACAGTGTGTCTGCTATAAACCTTATGTCTTTCTTCTGGATATAAAACATATCGAATATCTTAGACTGCCTTTCAGTTAAGTTTGACGACATCGTAATAAAATATATGCTTCGTCAATCAAAAATCTTTTCCATCTGCATATTAATTGTCTCCCAATCAGAACATCTTTTGTAGTTCGGGGTAGGGAAAGTGCAGTCCTGATTCCAGGGGCGGTCGAAGACCATTACTTTTAAATCGGGAAAATGATTGAAAAACTTAAAGGCGGAAGGTGAATCTTCGACTGCTAAATCAAAATGCATCTTGTAATAATCTTCTAGTTCCAGATTGAAGTTGCTGCCTTTGATGAAGTTGTCGCGGCCATATTTGTTCAGGCAGTATAAATCAACTTTTTCTAAGCCATGCTGATTCAGCCATTCCCGGGATGCGTCGTATGCACTGACTGGGCGGCCGGTTATGATTTTTACGTCGTGGCCTTTTGCAATCCAATTGTTGATGGTTTTGCTTGCTCCCGGAGTTTCATCATATGACAAAAGAATTTCCGGCTGGTGGGCTTTGATCATCATTTCATCAAATTGTTCGTCTGTCAGGTCAAAAGATTTCTGCAGGTTAAAATAGTGAATCTGCTCGTAAGGGATATCCAGATTAAACATTTCTTTTACGAGCCCTGAAAAGTGGCGGGCTGTTTCGCAGAGGCAATCATCAAAATCAACGTAAATATTCATCTCTAAAATTATAACAGAAAACTTACTTCAAAGCGATGTGAACTAAATCGCATTATTGAAATAACCTATTCTTTTTTATATACTGTTAGCAATTGCTAACTAATTTAAAGAGGCATTGTTATGGATATAAAATTAGGCGATGTTCAGGTGACTGCGTTGATTCCTGTTGCAATTAAGGCGAATGAGACTTTACGAAAAAAGCCTCGTGTTCGGGATGAGGTTGCGGTTGAAATAATAAAGACGCTTGGAATTGATACTAAGCCCTTAGATAAGTTTATGAGTCATGAGGGTGTAATTGCGCGCACTATTATGCTTGATCGTTCGGTTCGGGAGTTTATTGAAAAAAATCCTGAGTGTGTAATTGTAAATCTTGCGTCTGGATTTGATAATCGTTTTAGCCATGTGGATAATGGTAAAATTGCGTGGTTCGATGTAGATCTACCAGATTCTATTGAGCTTAGAAAAAAGGTGTTTCCTGTACGCGAACGAGTTTCGATGATTTCTGGCAGCGTTCTTGAATCAGACTGGTGTGCGGAAATTCTTACAGAAATCGAAAATCGCAGTTCTTCAAAAACAAATCCTGTTCCGGTTCTGTTTCTTGCAGAAGGTCTTTTTATGTACTTTTCCCTTGAAGAGATAGGAAAGCTTCTTTCGATTCTGAAAATGAATTTTAAAAGCGGAACTCTGATTGCAGAACAGAATAATCCGATGATGGTTGAAAAACAAAACTTGCACGACACTGTGAAAAATACCGAGGCCGTTTTTAAAAGTGGAACCTGGAGCGGACAAGAAATTGCAGATCTTTGTGATGGAATTAAGTTTGTTGAAGAACACAGCTTTAACGAAGAAATGAAAAAGTATTCGTTTGGCGGCTGGCTTTTTGCAAAGCTTTTACCAAAGATGAATGATCGCTGGGCTACATTCAAATGGTAAGCAGACTGAATAGAATAGGGAAGGTGAAATATGAAACATTCGAAAATACTAATTCTGACTGGTGCTCTTGGCTATGCCCTTTGTCTGGCAGCTGATTTTATTCTTGAGTTTGTAAATGGTGCTCGTCTTACGATGGAATCCTTTGTTGATTACGAAACTTTTTTCCGGCTTACAGAAGGAGTCTCGTCTGGGCGCTTTGCAGTTTCGGGGATTCTAGGGCTATGCTCGATGATTTTGATTGCTCTTGGAATGGTGGGCTTATATGAGTTTGCAAAACCTTTTGCACCTGTTTTGAGTGAGATTGTTCTTATTGGAGGTATTGGTTCTGCGGTTCTTGGAGGAGGTTTCCATCTTTTGTACACAATTGAACCATGGTTGTTTTTAACTCTCGGTCGTTCAGAAGAAGCGTTTGCGGTAGTCCAGCAGTTTGTGTCAGCGCATGGAATAATCTTTGTTTTGAATCCAGTTTTCAATACGCTTATGAGTGTTCCTCTTTTCATCATTTTGGTTTCTAAGAAAACAGATCTTCCCCGCTGGTCGTGCGTTTTCAATCTGGTTTTACTTTTCTTTATTTTGAATGCGCTTCATGTTCCTGGTGCAACAAGTATTGCGGGTATATTAATGTGCGCAGGAGTTTTTGTACTTTCGATTTTGAAAGGAAAGAAATCTTAATTATATTGGGGTCGTTAGGTATGGAAGAGATTTTAGATTTATTGAAAGACGGAAGGTCTCGTACTTTGAGCGATATTTGCAGTGAGCTTGAGTTATCTGAATCGGATATAAAACGTTCACTTGATTTTTTAGAACAAAACGATTTAATTTGCCGGGACGGTGAAGAGAACAGTATTATTAAGTTGAAGTCATTGAGTTAATGGTACAGAGAATATGGCTATAGTATAAAAAAGTTGGCGATAAATATAAATAGGAGTTTGCAATGGATTTAGCAGAAATTGATGAAAACGGAAAGGGCTTATTATTCTTCGGAGAAACAAAAGTTGAAAAATTACAGAAGATAGAGGGTCAGCCTAATGTTTATCTTTTGGAAACTACAGCTGTGCTTGAACGAAAGAATCAGATAAGTCCAAAAGCTGGACAGTTTTATCTGATCCGAAGTAAAAAAACTACAACCAATTACAATCGTCCTATAAGTGTTTACCATTCTGAAGAAAAAATTAATTCTGAGGGCAAAAAAGAAATCACAGTTCAGTTTATGATTCTTGAAAAAGGTCGTGGTACCCAGGAATTGTGTCACATGTACCTTGGGGAGACTTTAAGCTTGATCGGGCCTTTAGGAACTCCATGGAACACAGAAGACGCTGAAAAAATTATTGCTAAAAATAAAGCCGGAACTCCAAAAATCGCAATCGTTGGTGGCGGAATCGGTGTTGCTCCGGTTGCTAACCTTGCTTCAAGCCTTCCTGATAATTCTTATGATTTTTACGCATGTTTTAAATCCGGAACTTACGGACTTGAACATGTAAAAGCTGCAAACTTAAAAATCACAACTGATGATGGAAGTGCGGGAATTAAAGGAATGCTTCCGGCTGCTTTTTCTAAAGAAGCAATAAAAGAAGCCGGTTATGAATTAATCTATGCCTGCGGGCCAACACCTGCCCTTGCCTACGTGAAACAGGTTGCAGAAGAACTGGGAATCAAATGCTGGATCAGCATGGAACACAGAATGCTCTGTGGACTTGGTGCCTGCCTTGGCTGTACAATTGAAACCACAGAAGGATTAAAACGCTGTTGTAAAGACGGACCTGTTTTTGATGCAAAAATTCTCAACTTTCCAAAACCAGGACCACGCAGAAAACCTCTTGAAGCAAGTGAAGAACCGGATCTTTCTGTTGATATTGCAGGAGTTCATTTCAAAAATCCGACTATTGCCAGTGCCGGTACATTTGCCTTTGGGCAGAATTTCCGTGGAGTAAGCGATGTTGCTGCCTGGGGTGGAATTGCTTCTAAGGGTTGTACTCTTGAGCCTCGAGCAGGAAACAAAGGTGAACGAAGCCTTGAAGTTGCCGGCGGAAACATGAACTCAATCGGTTTGCAGAATCCTGGTGTTCCAACTTTTATAAAGGAACTTTTGCCGGGCATGCTGGGGCTTGGTCCTGTTGTAATTGCAAACCTTGCCGGAAGTGACATTGAATCCTATGTGGAAGGAGCAAAGCTTCTGGATAAAACTGACTGCGATATGATTGAGCTGAATATTTCCTGTCCAAATGTTAAGGCTGCTGGTCTTGCCTGGGGATTGAGCGCAGAAACCGCTTATTACTGTGTATCCAGCGTACGTGCTGTTACAAAAAAGCCTCTTATGGTAAAGCTTTCTCCTAATGCACCGGATAACCGCCCCATTGCAATTGCCTGTATTAAAGCAGGTGCAGACGCAATCAGTCTTATAAACATGGTTCACGGGGTTGCAATCGATATCGAAAAGGGAAAGCCTTTCTTTAATAATGTTCATGCAGGATATTCTGGACCTGGATTAAAACCACTTGCCCTTCGTATTGTTTACGATGTAATTGAAGAAATAAACAAGCTTCCGCCAGAACAGCGGGTTCCTGTTGTAGGAATCGGCGGAATCTCTACCTGGCAGGATGCAGTTGAATTTATTATGGCCGGTGCCCACGCAATTGAAATCGGTCAGGCAAAATTCACAAATCCTGATGTAGCTATTGATGTAGTAAATGGCTTAAAGGCTTTTATGAAGAGCCACGGCTATAAAAATCTTGAAGAAATGCGCGGAATTGCCCAGGTAAAAAATCACGACAATGAACTTGGTTCTGGAAATGAAAAGCTGAAGTACGCTGAATTAAAGAATATGGTTCTTGCTGATAAACCGATTGTATCGAATATTTCTGGAAGTAATGTTTGTATAAATTAAAATTGCCTACCAGTCGCATAGCGCTGATGTAAAATCGTGCGCTAGCGCACTAGACGCTGTTTATGGCATTGGTTATTAAATGGTCGCTTGCGCGACCGCCACAAACAGAGTCTTTTTACCCATCGCTCTGCTCCTTCCCGGCAACTTTAATTCTTCTTAATCAAAAATCCCTCGCGTCAGGTTTTAATTTCTCCTATGAATTAAACTCAGCAACAAGTTGGGTAACGGTTGATTTGGCGTCGCCGTAGATCATTACGGTGTTGTCGTTTGTAAAGAGCGGGTTTTCAAGGCCGCTGAAGCCGGTACCTTTTCCTCGTTTAAGAACGAATACTGTTTTACATTCAAAGGCATTTACAATTGGCATACCGTAGATAGGGGAGCTTTCGTCGTGGATTGCATCCGGGTTTACTACGTCGTTTGCACCGATGATGATTGCAACATCTACATTGCTCATCTGCGGTTTCATTTCGTCGGCGGTCTTAAGCTGTTCATATGGAACATTTGCTTCGGCTAAAAGAACGTTCATGTGTCCCGGCATACGGCCTGCAACCGGGTGAATTGCAAAGTTTACTTCAGCGCCGTTCGCTTCCAGCTTGTCGCAGAGTTCTTTTACTGCATGCTGAGCCTGAGCAACAGCCATACCGTAACCTGGAACGATTACTACATTCTTGGCAGCTTCAAGAATAAGGTAAGCATCTTCAACAGACATAGCTTTTGCTTCTTTTGCAGGACCACTTGAACCAGCTTTCTTTTTGGCACCAAAAGACTTGAACAAAAGGGCACTGAACTTGCGGTTCATTGCCTTACACATAATCAGGGTAAGGATAAGACCAGAAGCACCAACCAGACATCCTGAAACGACAAGAACTGTATTGTTGATTGCAAATCCGGCAAAGGCTGCTGCAAGACCTGACAAGGCGTTCAAGAAGGAAATAATTACCGGCATATCGCCGCCACCGATTGGAATTACAAGGGTAAATCCAAGGAGGAGGAATACAACTGTGGAAACAGCAATTCCGTAGAATTCAATCTGATCAAATCCGAATGGATTCTCTTTTGCAAAGAAGGAATAAGCAAGGATTGCTACAAGTCCTACGAGACACAGAATTGCGTTCAATACATTTTTTGCAGGAATTACAATATTTTTCTTAAAGGCTTTTCCACTGAGTTTTCCCCAGGCTACAACAGAACCGGTAAAGGCTACTGCACCGATTGCAATTGTCAGACCAAGAGAAACCGCTGTGAATGCGTCTCCTTTTGGTGCAACAAGGTACTGAGTTAATGCTACTAAAAGAGAAGAAAGGCCTCCAAAGCCGTTAAAGAGGGCTACCAGCTGAGGCATGCCGGTCATTTCTACTTTTTTAGACCAGATGATTCCGATTACAGAACCTACCAAAATTGCGGCAGCAATCCATACATAGCCGTTTGCAAGACAGTTTTCTGTATTCCATGAGCCGAAAACCTCTTTCTGGCACAAAACTGTTACAACAGCAATCAGCATACCGATTGACGAATAAAAATTTCCTTTGCGGGCTGTGTCAGTTTTTCCGAGGAGCTTAATTCCGCGGATAAAAAAGATACAGGAAATCATGTATAAAATTTTGATAATTAAATCAGACATATCAATACTCCATAGAACTATTTATCAACTTTTTTCTTAAACATACCGAGCATGCGGTCTGTTACCAGGTAACCACCTACAACGTTGATAGTGGCAAACACGATTGCAAAAAAGCCTAAAATCTGGCCTAAAAGTCCGCCGACAGAGACGGCAATTGCAGTGATACTCATAGCACCGACAACTGTGATTCCAGAAATTGCGTTAGTACCGCTCATGAGAGGGGTATGCAGCTGGCTTGGAACTTTTGCAATTAATTCAAGGCCTAAAAAGGCGGCAATTACAAATACAAAAATAAGCATTATGACCATGGTTTAAAATCTCCTTAAAAATTAGGGTGCTTCCCTTCACTCCGTTCAGGGTCGGGCTTTTCGGTGTTCCGCTATTCGCTTCATTCCTGCGTTTGCTTCGCAAACTCCGGAACGGCTTCGCCGCACCTACAATCCCTAGCACAAAGTTTTCACAACGGTTTCGCAGGGGCTCAACCGAGACTCGCTAAAAACGCTGCGCCACTCGCGTTTTTACAGCTAAAGCTGTCGCTCCCTATTTAAAGCGTTCATGAATAATCTGTCCGCCCTGGGTTAAAAGGCAGCCCTTCATGATTTCGTCTTCCAGGTTTACGCGGAACTCTTTTGCTTCTTTGTCATAGAAGCCAGCGTGTGTTAAGAAAGCTGTAATGTTTCCGCTGAACATTTTTGATGCGTCATATGGAACCTGTCGTTCAAGTAAATCACCGCTCATGATAGTTACGCCGTTTTCTGTAACTACATCTTCAAAAAGTTTTGAACCTTCAACATTACCGCCGGTTGAAACCGCCATATCAACAACAATTGAACCAGGAGCCATGCGGTCAAGGACAGCTTTTTCGATAAGGCGGGGAGCCTTGCGTCCAAATACTTTGGCAGTTGTAATAACGATATTTGAGCGTTCGCAGACTTTGGCCTGAGCTTCTTTTTGTTTTGCAATCTGTTCAGGAGTAAGTTCTTTTGCGTACCCTTGGGCAGTTTGTCCCATTTCGCCAAGGTCAATTTTTACAAAGCTGGCGCCAAGGGATTTTACCTGTTCTTCAACAACAGGGCGGGTATCAAAAGCATCTACCCGGGCACCAAGACGTTTTGCAGTAGCAATTGCCTGAAGACCTGCAACACCGACACCGATGATAAATACTCTGGCGGGATTAATTGTTCCGGCTGGAGTAACCATCATTGGAAGGATTTTTGGAAGTTTAGCTGCGGCGTTAAGAACTGCAACATAGCCTGCCAGGGAAGTCTGACTGGATTGAACGTCCATCTTTTGAGCCAATGTAGAACGAGGAATCATTTCCAGAGAAACAGCCTGGATTCCGCTGGTCGCAAAATCATTCAAAAGCTGTTTTTCATTGAAAGGATCCATGTAACTTAAATGAAGGGTATCCTTTTTGATTCCCTTAATACTTTCCGGCTTCATAATGCGGACTATGATTTCGCTTGAATCATAGGCATCTTCTTCTTTTGCTACGATTTTAGCACCTGCATTTTTATATGCATCATCGGAAAAGCCACTTTTTAGACCAGCGCCGCTTACAACCTGAAGCACAAATCCCATAGATGACAGCTTTTTAACATCATCCGGGATAAGAGCAACACGAGTTTCACGGGGATCTTTTTCCTTACAGACAAGAATAGATTTCATGTGTAACCCCTTTATTAGCTATTGCTAACTAGTCTAGAAAAATACCACTATTCAATCAATTAAAGTGATATTTATTCTCAATAAGAGAGGGGGGAGGTTACCTAGTCAAAAAATTTAAATGAATCGTAGTTTGTGAACAGGGCGCTGTCTGGTTTGGCTGTACCGTCTGGATTAACGCCGGCAAAACTGATGTCTTTGAAGAGGAATGAGCGTACAACTAATCCTTGTCCCTTTTTATAAAAAAAGTCGGCATAGATGTAATTGTAGCCTTTTGCGTATTCGGAGGTTGGGGATTTGATAAATGCATTGAATCCGCAGTCTCCGTTGAATTCGCCTTTTACATCATTGTCGCCGTAGGGTGTAAGTCCTTTTGAAGGAAAATCATAGCCTGCGATGTTTTTTGAGCAAACAAGTGACCAGATGTAGGCCTGCATTTTTGCATTGGATTCGTCTTTACCGGTATCTGTAAAAAGTGAATAACGCAGTTCACCTTCTTCATCGCCTTTTTTGATTTTGTAAGTTCTTGTTACAGCAATATCTGGATTTTCTTTTGATTCAACTAAAGTCATGTCTGGTGTTTCAATGTAATCGATATTGAACTCTTCCGGTGACTGTGTAATTGTAAAACGCATCTTTGCCATTTCGGCGAATGTAGATGCTGCTGCGAGTAAGAGTAAGATTGTGATCAGGTGTTTTTTCATTTTATTTCTCCAAAATTGTTTTATACGTAAGAGTTTGATATAGCTGTTTATTACCGAATGTATAATTTATATTCATCGGGTAGTTTATCCATAAAATCATTAGTTGCGATAATTTTTTTATCTTTTGATGATATTTGGTTATTTCCGTAAACAAAGTATAAAGCTTTATCGTTAGATCTTAACCTTGGTAATTTTACAATTTTATTGTTATTCAGATTTATGTATTTTAATTTATCTTTATGATTTGTAAGGATACTAAAATCCTTCAAATTACAATTTGTAATACCAAGATACTCTAAGTTTTCCATTTGTTTTATTTCTGGAAACTTTATAAAAGAAACTGAGTCAAAGGATAGTATCTTTAAGTTTTTACATTTTTCTAGAAAGCTTAAATTGTCAATCTTGATATCATTCATTACGAGAGTTTCCAAATTTTTACATTTTGAGATAAATGAATAATCTTGAATAAAGGCTGTTCCCTCTAGAATGATACTCTTTATCGTGGAGTTTTCTGTATCCATGATTACTTCCGAAATTTTGCTCCCATAACCGATGTGCAAAGTATCAGAAATATCAATGGAAGATATAGTTTTATTTTCAATAACTTTTATGTTCTCTGCATAAAGAGAAAACATAGATAGTATGGGTAAACATAGTATTAGTTTTTTCATTTGTAAATCTCCTTGCAAAAATCAAGCGTGTACATCTAACAACGATGTACACGCTCAAAAAGATTACCTGCATCCGGACCAAAGCAGTTCTTCGCAGATCATTTCTTCAGGGGTATTAAGGACAGGCCCGCCTATACCACGGCACAAATATTTTGTATTTATCCAGCCTTCCTGATTTTCATATGTCACACACAACCAGTTGTAATCTGCTGTAATAGCTTGGCATTCAAGTCGTATATCATTGCTAATTCTTGCGATAACATCAGATGCATAATCAGGTTGGGTTTGAATTATTGCAACATCATTGGTAAAACTTTCAAAAGTATATTGCCGATTTAGGTTTAGAACTTTAACAGTTTTGCCATTTACATTTATTTCTTCCCTAAAACTAAATTGTCCGTCTTTATATGGATTTGAATAAAGCGGAACAAAACCTGTTTTTCCTGATGGAATAGTTACAAATAAGCAAGACGCATATTTTTTTTGAGAATACAAAACATGTGTAACTTTAACTTCATCTCCTATTTTTGCTGTAAAAAAAATATCATCTGATGTAAATGAAAATGGTTTTAAATGAATATTTATTTTCTGTTTATCATCGTTAAGTTTTAGAATCTGATTATGTTTAAAAAATTCAATTTCACCAAATATTGTCGTATCTTCTTTAGAAAATTTAATTCTAGTATTATCATTTTTATTAAATTTAGAAAGAAAATTTAGATTAATCGCAAAAATAGAGTTTAATAATATGACCAAATAAAATATAAATATTAATGTTTTTTTCATCGTATTCACCTTTTTTATAGCCTATTTATCATTGTCGATGATAAATAGGCTATAAGTTTTTTAATTTGTTTTACTTGTAATTTTTATTGTTTCAATTCTATTAATGCCATATACTTTGTTATCCGTATTTTGATTAGCAGTTCCAAGAATATATGTTCTTCCAAAATCATTATTACTTGTACCATCGTACGTAAAAGTTACTTTTCCTGTTGTATCAGCATTATAACCTTCAAGTACGACCCAATGGCCATTATAGCAATCTGGTGCAAAACCTAGTACAAAAGTTGTAAAACTTACATTATTTTCTAAATCACTTTGTTTTACGTTTCTAATATCTTTTACAGATACATCATAAACATCTCCCAGAATTGTATCCAAAATATTATTTAACCCATTGGAGATTTCATCTATAGAAAGCTCTCCATTTTTATCAGT
>CAMHIV010000052.1 GCA_946185185.1 uncultured Treponema sp.
GTAGTTTACGGTGTTGCAGATGTTGACTTAAGATACACACAGTCTATCAATTTTTATCTTAGTCCTAACAATGTATCAGGAAAGGGTTCTGTAGATATCTTCTTTAAAACGGAGAATGCATGGCATAACGAAGCATACTCTGTAACAGTTCGTATTGAAGATAAAAAAACAGGTAATGAACTTTATATTGCAGATCCAACTGCTGTTGCAGCAAGTACTTCTCAGACCTGGTATGCTATCGGTGATGACTGGACTACGGCTGCTTCTAACACAACTGGTACTGTAAATGCAGGTATTGCTACTGCAAATGGTGTTGAATACAAAATTGCAGATATCAATAACGGTGAATACAACCTTGTTGTAGATTATTTCAATGGTAATATTCATACTTTCTGGTCTGATACACTTATCGTTCTTGCTGGTCAGGTTTCTAATAAAACAAGCGTTAATGCGGGTTCTTATGATTCTGTAAATAGCAGATATTATGTAATTCTTCCAAATAACATTATGAATGCGCCTACACCTCCTGAAAATCTCAGAGTAGGTTATAATGATCCTGATAACCGCAATGGTAATAACTTCCTTGCAACTTTTGAGTGGGATGATAAATCAACAAACGAAGAATACTTCCTTCTTGAATTGCTTGATGTTACAGACTGCAATACAGGAACAATTACTCCTGTTTCAAATGTTACCGGTTATGATGACGATACACAGGAAGCTTTGGCTTCTGTAATGGCAAATTATCCAAACGGTACAGCAACAGATGAACTTCTTGACAAAGACGGTGCTTCTGCAGCTGTTGGTTCATGGCCTACACTTGCAGCTCACGCAAAGGTTGTAAGATACCAGTACCGCGAAACAATCTATCAAGACTTTAATACATTGTATGGTGCCGGCAGCTTGAACAAAAACAGTACAAGCGTTTCATTGTGGCTTGAACTTGGACACTCTTATGTAGCTCGTCTTACAGCAATTAATGCAGCTTCTGGTTTGCAGTCAGCTACCTGTGATTCAGAAAAGACTGCAGGACAGAAGAGTGCAAGTAAATGGATTTACACTAATGCTGCAGCTCTTACAACTGTTGCACCAAGATCTGTTTCTACTACAACTACAACTGGTGGTTTAGCAGGTATTCCTTATACTCCTGTAATGTGGGCTACAGCTCCATTGTGTGTAAACCGCTATCGAATTGAATACAGCCTTAACGGCGGTAGTTTCTACCAGGTTGATAAGTGGGGTACACCAGCTGCATGGAATCCTGGAACAAAAGTTTCTGACATTGAAACTCTTCCTGGTTACCTTACTTACTACGACAGCATTACTTCTACGGGTAGAGCAATTATTGACCCAACTATCTGGGCAAATAACGATACAACTCGTGCCGAAGACCTTGATACAACTTATTCTGGATCTGCAACTGATTATGTAACTTTGTACAACAGCGTTAATTCATTTAAGGCATGGTACAAGAATAAAATCCAGGATGGTAGTTTGTATTCTAAGATTGCATGGTCTTATGCAGTTGGTACAACATTTACAGGTGCTTCAACCGATACTTATGTTGCCAGCAAATATGGTATCATAAACGGTGAACACGGAGATGTTGGTGCTGCTACTCCAGCTACAGACTCAACTGCAGCTTCTGCAACAGAATCTCTTAATGGTAAACTGTACACAGATAAACTTATGTCTACACCGTTGTATTTTGAAGGCGGAAACCTTTATCTTGTTGCCTGCTACGGTTCTGATGCCGGTGATGTAGAAATTAATGATCCTTACAACTATAACCTTTATACACAGAATATTCGTGTTTATAAGATGTGGGGAACACCAAACGCAACTTATCCATTTACAACTTCTAATAATGGAGCAACAGGCGTTTACACAAGCTCTGGCGCAACTGAAGCAACTGTAGTTTGTGATTACCCTGGTGCAGCTTATGATGATGGTGAAGTTTCATCTGGATTGTTTAAGGTTTCAAGCTTCTATAAGAAACTTAGTATTCTTGTAGTAGAAAATGAACTTGCCGCTTCAAATAAAAATAATTATGAAAAGGTAAAGGTTGAAGTTCTTGATACTTCTAATAATTCTAAGGCAAATGAAACTGCTGTTGCTACTTCTTACATCTGTACAACTGGAACAAAGGGTTCTGCAGATGAAAAGATAAGTAAGACTTCTACTGCTGCCGCTGCCGGTACTGCTGGTTCGGATCCATTGCTCGTTTATACTACTGCAAGTGATTATACACACGATGCTTACTATTATGTACTTCCACTTGATAGTTTGACTCCTGGACAGAAGTACTCTATTAAGGTACGGGCATATACAAAGAAGCATCCAGCTGGCTTTGCAGAGTATACATTGCCATTAGAATTTACAGATCCAGTAGTTGACATGACTGACGATGCTAACTTCACAGAAGTTGCTAGTTATACTTCAACAACTGATGGAACTTATTATACAAAGAATAATGGTAAGTATAAGATGACTGACTATAACTGTCCTGCTGCATCAGGTTGGGATGGTACTGGTGATAAGTTGTATACACTTACGGGAACACCTGAATATTAATTTTGGGAAGTGGATATTTTAGGATTTTGCTTCCTGAAATTGGTTTTGAGTATTTTTACATGATTTTTCATGTGGAGGAAAAATATGAAAAAGATTGCGAATAGACTGACAATTGCTTTGACTTCTTTAGCAATACTTTTTGCAGGCTGTTCAAATTCTATAGACGGGTCTGTGGATTCGCTTAAGTATTCAATTTTGGAGTCTGCACTTGGTGGTAAAACAAAGAGTGGTAACACTATTACCCTTAATATAACTGCCACAACAAATGATGAATATATTGTTTTCGGTGGTACTCGTACTATCACACCGGATCAGATTGATTCTTCTACACTTCATTTCTATATGTATGGTGTAGATGAAGGAAATCAGAAGAACGTTGCGGTAAAAGAGGTTCAGTTTAATGCTGGTTTAACTTCTTATGAAGGAACTATTCCTGTTGAACTGGATGTATCTGACTATAAGCTCTATCTTGTTGCAACAGAATCTGCAGTTTCTATTACAGGAACAGATGTTTCTTATACAACTGATAAAGCGGCTGTACTTGCAAATGCTATTTTGTATGCAAATGCAAATGTTGACCTAAGATACAATCAGTCTGTAAAGTTCTATCTTTCGCCGTTCAATATTTCCGGAAATAGTGGGGCAATTACTCTTACCCTTAAAACTTACGACTGGAACGATGCCGGAACTGCAAAATACAAATTACTATGTGGCTATCAGTTTGCAGAGTCTTACAAATGGTTCTGTAGTTAATGTTGCTCCAACTTGTACAAGTACTGGTGCATTTGTAGTTGCAAGTACTAATACAACATTGCCTGTAAATACAGTTTGTGCCTGTGTTCCTGCACTTTCGATTTCTGGTTCAACTCTTGTTGTTCCATCTGCAATTACTGGCTGGGGTGATCTTGCAACTTCTACAGGTCTTGTTTATACCCTTAATGCTGTACCTAGCGGAACTTATAACCTTGTAGTTCGCTTTGTTGGCGCAGAAAAGAGTGCTTATTATACAGAATCAATTATCGTTCTTCCTAACCGAACTATTACACAGGATGTTGAAATTCCTAATGTAATCGGTAAAAAGCCGGCACCTGTAAGCGGACTTAGAGTAGGTTACAATGATCCTGATAATGCAAACAGTGATTATTACCTTGCTACATTCCTTTGGGATGATAACTCTAACAACGAGGAAGGCTTTATCCTTCAGCTTGTAGATGTTTCTAACGATACAGATTCATGGCAGCAGGACGGAACTGTTCTTGGTCTTTCTGCAAACGCAAAAGCAGCTCTTACAGCCGTAGCCGGAGCTCCTTCTGCAATTGCTTCTTCTACTTACGCAACAGACTTTGCTGCAGTAAAAACTGCCTGGGATGCTGAAGTAACATCTGCAAATCTTACTGCAAAGAAAATTGAAGGTATGTCTTTGGATTACACTGTATTCCAGAAGACAGACAGTTTGTATGCAACTGGAAGTTTGAATAAGAACAGTACAACTGTTTCTTTGTGGCTTCCACTTGGTTCTGTATACATGGCTCGTATCTGTGCTTATAACTCAGAATGTAATGCTTTGGGTGCAACAGAGGCAGCAGTTCTTGTTTCAGATCAGGAATGGTACTACGCAAATAAAGAATCTCTTGAAAGTGCCGCGGTTGGAACAATTGATACACTTCCTTCTGTATATCTTTCAACAGCTGTCGATACCGGTTATGTAGCAGACGGTTATACACCTTCTCAGTGGCCAAAGAGTATTGTAAGTCCAACAAAAGAAGATGAAGATACTCCTGTTGCAATCAACCGCTATCGTCTTACATACAACTTGAATGGCGGTAAATTCTGGAAGCTTTACGATAAGAATGGTCGTCTTGTTTCTGTTCAGGATGCTGCTGAAAACGGAACTGTTACAACGCCGTTTACTGATGACACGAACGTAACTTCTTCTGTTGAAGGTATTACTGGTATCGGTGGCGAAAAAACTAAGATTGTTGAATACCATACTGTAACAGCAATTGGTACAGACATTATTTCTCCAATCGGTTATGAATACGATTCTACAAACAGCTACTATGCAACTTTGTACAAGAACAACAAGGACGTATGGACAGCATGGAAGAAAGATTCTGTTGACGGAACTGTTATGGAAGATACAACACATGTATTCCGTGACATCAAATGGACAAAGGTTGTTTCAACTAGTGGTGCTGCAATCACAACACCAGAAACTGTTGGAGAAACAACACGTACTTATGACTTTGCAACAACAACTTATGCTGCAGGTAATGTAGTTACAGATCCTTCTTACTACATTGCTTCTAAGTATGGTTATGTTGCAACTGCTGGTTACACTGCTGATGCTACAGCGCCTTTGTCTGGTTCTTCTGCATTTGCAGATGTATCTCAGAAATCTACAGACGGTACTATTGTTATCCGAAGTAGTCTTCCTAACTATGTAACTTACAAGAACCTTGAACTTTATGCTGAATATACTTCTACATTTGCAAACGTTGAAATCTACAGCCCGGACCGCTATGACCTTTCTTCTGCAAATATTCGTGTAATGAAGAGTGCTGATGGTTCTAGTTATGTAACAGGTAATGTTTACGGTAAAACTTCTAGCCCAGTAACTGGTACTTACACTGATTATGAGCTTGACGGAACATCATTCCTTATTTCTCCATTCTATAGTACATTGCGTTTCAAAGTTTTGGATTATAAGAACATTTATAAGAAAGTAAAACTTGAATTGTTGTACAATGGTAAAGATTCACAATACGCAATAGAAAAAACAGTTGATCCTGCCAAGTTTGCTGTAGATGGTGCTTTGGTTGGTTCCGGAACAGGTGATAAAGACCCTCTTGATGTACTTGGCTTGACAGAAAGTGATCAGTATGTATTTGATATTTCAACAAGCTCTCTTGAAATAGGTAGTTATACTGCAGTCATTACAGCTTATACAGATGTAGCCGGAAAGTCAGGATTTACTTATCCGGTAATATTTGAAAAAGCTGATGCAACTTATACAGCATATACCGCTTGTACAGCCGGTGATACTCATACAGAACTGTTTGAAACAACAGATCCTGCAGATGTATCTAAGTACTACCGTTCAAGCTACAATTCTTACGAGGATGCTGCAGCTAACAGTGTAACTGTATACTACGGTTCAACTGCTGCTTACTAATTGGTTTACACGGCTTGCTAAATAAAGCCGTGTATATGTAATAAAAGGGGAGCCTTGAAAAAAAAGGCATCCCCTTTTTTTCTATTGTGCCGATAATAATAATATGAAGAAGTTTTTTGTTATTTTATTATTACCTCTATTTTTTTCTATAATTTCGTGTTCTCAGGAAATTTCTTCATCCGGCACAGATAACTTTCTTTATCTATTAAAAAATCTTTCTTCTGCGAATTCTCAAGCCTTTAATGTTTTAACAACCAGCGAAAATAACCAGATTTCATTTTCTGATACGGTTGAAACAAGAACAATCAGACCTGATGGAATTTCTATCAGTGATTTGGATTTATATCTATTTGGACAAAATAAGATTAACGGCAGGGAATTAACTTTTTCTTCAAATGGTGTAACAACTAATTGTCTTAAAGTTTCCGTTACAAAATATTCTGATGACGGAACCAGCGGTACCTTTGAAATTAATCTTGGAAGTGGAATCTATTCTCTTACCCTTGCCGCTGTAAAAGCAGGAAATAGCTTTGATAAATCGAATTTAGCGCAAAATACAATATTAATCGGTAATGCCACTGCAGACCCGTCTGTTGATACAATTTTTTTCTGCCTTTCCGGTAACAGGTTTATGAATGCAACTGGTATGTATTCAACTGCCAGATTAGGACTTTACACTCTTGGCTGGACATATTCTGATTACAACGATTCTTCTTCAACTTTTGCCTGCGATGTAGGAATATATAAAAAGAATCTTGCAAATACAAAAGTTTATGAAATAAAGGATTATCTGCTTCCTCATTATGACTCACTTTCGGATGTTCCGGATACTGTAGATTCTTTCCCGGAAACTTTTATTTGCAATACAATTCCCGGGGAATATAATTTTACGGTTCATTTTTACGATAAAAATAATCCAAGTCGTTCCGCTTATTACAGCGATACTATTTTGCTTCTGGGAAACCAGACGACGGAAAGGATACTTGAAATTCCGGCTGTAATAGGGGCTAAGCCTGCTGCACCTTCTTCTATGGTTTGTGGTTATATAGATCCTTCTGATTTAGATTCAGAAAAGTATATGCTGGATGTAGAATGGACTGATAATGCAAAAAATGAAGAGTACTTCAGACTTGAAATCATGGAAATAGCCGGGGATGAAGATGCTTCGATTTCAAGTACTTATGAAGAATATATAAAAGGAATTCTGGGAAAATCGAATGTGCATGCGCTTTCTGCCCGGGATGCTTTGTGGGCTTCTCTTGCAACAACATTTGAAGTTATTTCTATTGAAAATGACTATTTTGAACAAATGGGAATGGTTTCTTCTAATCAGGTAAGGGGAACTCTTTCCAGAAACAGTAATACTGTAATTTTCCCTGTTTTGCTGGGTAGAAGATATTTAATGCGAATGTGCGCTGTAAATTCTGAGGGCGTTTCTGAATATGTTTATCCGGATATTTTTGCCGGTTCATACAGAAACATAAATGCAAATCACTGGGTTTGGGATGATTCCGACGACGATAACTGTAATTTGTGTATCAACCGATATAAAATTGCCTACATGCTTAATAATGGCAATTTTTACGATGATTCATCTTCTGAACTTGTTACGCAGTATATTTCGCTTGATAAAGTCTCATATCAAAGCCAAACAAAAGCTGGCTCGGTATTATTAAATCCTGTTTCTGTTTCCTATACTAATCCGACTAATTCTTCTGTTGGATTTGCTTCTCTAAAATATTCATCTTCTAACTGGCAATCCTGGAATATTTCTTCTGCGTCTGGAACTGTTTTAGCTGATAGCGCTACAGTTTCTTCTTACCGTTATAAAGGTTACATGGGAATGTATCTTTATTCTTCTTATGGAGTTCCAACTCAGGGCGGTAGTGAGCTTTCTGTTTATAACACTGAAAATTCAAAGTATGGTGTTCCTTATTCAAAGATCTGTCTTATGCCTTCTGCCTCTGGTGAATTAAGTTTGTCACCGCTTGCAGTTTCAACTTCATATGAAGTTACTGTTTCAAAATCTGCTTATCAGACTTTGCATGTTGCCGTTCAGGATGAATTCTATTCAACAAAGGTTACGCTTACAAAATTAGGTTCTCACTCTGATGAAATACAAGGTGCCTTTGCAACTACAAACGACTGGACTCTAACAGAATTTGATGCTGGAGGAAATTCTTCTAATTCCCAGGTTTCTGTAAGACATTTGTGCTGGCCAATCGATTTATCAAATTATACCGCGGGAAAGTATTTTGTAACAATAAATGCTCAGAAATATCAAATCAGCGATCCTGGCACAATTTTAATATTCTTAAATATTGCAGAATAATTATAGCGATGATTTATTGATAATGAATAAAGGTTGTGTCCTGGAATTGTTCCGGATAAAGTGATTCCAATAAATCTTTCCAGTTTGATTTTGATTCCTTGCCGGTTTCTTTATAATCTTTAAACGAAAATGTTGTAGCGTAGTATGGCTGGAAATAATTGTTTTCGGAACCGCTTAATTGAATAGCACGTCCTGTAATGGTAAGCCCAAAAGCAGAGTTTTTATCGATTCTTGCATAAAGCCCAGACTTAGAACCTGTTCCGTTACGCCAGGCTGAAACTACGGCCTTTTTCATTGAATTCTGTATCTGGTCACAATAATAGTAAATTTCTTCAACTCCATGTTTCGAAGCTGCGGTTTTATTAATCTGTTTAGTAAGATAACCTAAATCAAAAAGATAAAAATATCCTTGAAATAGAATTGTTGAGCTTTCGTAACCTGGAAGTACATTTGCTGTATCATGATTGTAAACTGCCTTGTAAAACATAGCTGTATCGGTTAGAAGGTTTTCAGCTGCTTCATTTTGGCACAAAAAGCCATATTTGTACGATGCATTACTATTATCAGCTTTTAAACTGTCGTAAACAGAATAGGTGTTATTATCAAGGTTTTTCGTGTCCTTTTTAGTCAAAATCCGGTCAGCAAGCATGTTTACATTGTTTGCAACTGCTTCAATCTGTGTAAGGTCTATGAAAGAAAGGGAAGAGATTCCTTTTATCGTAATTGAGTTTAGATTATAGTTTGTATTTGCGTAGATATTTACAAGCTCTGTGCCGATGCTGTAAGGTGTTGCATTCTTTTTAAAGCATTGTAAAAGGTAGTTGTAATTAATAGAAGCGTAGGGGAGTTCAGAAGGTGCAGCAACCATTGATAAAACGGTGTTTCTGTATTCAAAAGAATCTTCCAATGACGCTCCAAAAGATGTGTCCAAAATAAGAATCGGCAGTTTGTTTGTAGAAGAAAAACCGTTTGCACTTAAAGCTGTTACTATATCTGTTGCTGAAAGGTAATAACTTTCACTTGATTGGTCGCTGCAGGTTGAACGCGAAGAAGGAGGAATGTAAGAACCTGTTTCATCACCAAAAGAACCGCCTCCGCATCCTGCAATAACAAGAACGACATCTTTTGAATTATCGGAATTATATTTTTCAAGCGACCAGTGCAGAAAGTTAGAAAGGCTTTCTGGCTTTGCCATATTCAATTCCTGTACATCTCCAAGCCAGTTGTTTTCGCTGTTCATTATTTCCTGGCTTAAATCTTTTGCAAAATTTTTGATATCGGATTGTATGTCTTTTGTATAAGTTTGAGCCGGGTATTTAAATTCCAATGCACTGGTGTAGGGCATGTAGTATTGTAAATCTTTGTCTATATTGTATCCGTCCCATAAACCGACCGCGGTAATATTTTTATAGTCAGCTTTTGGATTTAACCCATCATATCGCCGTATTTTTTTTAGACCCCGGCCAATTTGCGCCATTTGTTTGTAAAGTTCATCGTTAGGGGCTGGATCCGTATTGTGAATCTTATCGGTATCTGCACAAATATAAAACAACACCAGCCAATCCTTATCTGAAACTTCTGTAAGATGCGGATAATCTTCTGCTTTATTTGCGGAAACAACATTCTCTATGGTAATTGCATCAGGATCGTAACTTGTGACTGCAAAATCGTAAGTTCCGCTGGAGCAGGCGCTCAATGTGAATAATCCTAATGTTGTAAATAGAAGAAAATGTCTTTTCATCGAGCGTATTATACATCAGTTTCTGGTAAATTGCATCTTTTTATTTCCTGCGTAGGGGGGAGCGAGACCTATTTTTCCTTTATTTCAGCATAATTTCTTCTATAGCGCAGGTAACATTTATAAATGTAACACAATTTTTGATATTTTTTTTAATAAAAATTAAAAAAAATCGATTTTCCCTATTGAACAAAAATCTGGAATAGTATATA
Source organism: uncultured Treponema sp. (assembly GCA_946185185.1). Taxonomy (GTDB): domain Bacteria; phylum Spirochaetota; class Spirochaetia; order Treponematales; family Treponemataceae; genus Treponema_D. The sequence goes on from CAMHIV010000052.1 coordinate 10,032, forward strand.
GTCTTAATCACGTTACGGGATGTAGCGCAGCTGGTAGCGCGTTTGGTTTGGGACCAAAATGTCGCAGGTTCGAATCCTGTCATCCCGATTAATTAGTTGTATGGAAGAGCGTCTAAATAGGATGCTCTTTTTTATTTTAACAATGTAGAACGCGATCAGCGTTCGTCAGGATTCGAAACGAGCAGGCTGTGCTTGCGAGGCGGGTGCAGAGCACCGAATCCTGTCATCCCGACTAATTAGTTGAATGAAAGAGTGTCTAAATAGGATACTCTTTTTTATTTTAACAATGTAGAACGCGATCAGCGTTCGTTACTATCCGACCATGGAAGAGCTAAAAAGTCTTCCGCCTGAAATACAACAGCCAATAACAAATTTGATTCATAGCCTTTCCGAAAATTTCAAAAACTTATAGGGGGATTTGAATCATGAATCAAATCAAAATTATTAAAGAATCTGGAAACAAGTATTTTTATGCTTACAAAGATTCTCAGGGAAAATTGCACAAAAAGCTTTGTAGAGAATGTACAACCCTTTCTGAAGCAAAAGCTTATGTACATGAAATTTATTCCAATACGGAAAGTCAGTATCTTATAAAAAACATTGCAATGAATATGTTCATTGAAGGTAGTGAACACATGGAAAGGCAAAAACAGTTTGGAATCAATAATTCGTTTGAGACAATTAATCAGAAACGTTGCTTTATCCAGTATATTATCAATACCTTTGGTGAACAGGATATAAGATACTTAAGAATCTCTGATATTGAAAATTATCTTTTAAGCGACACAAGACACAGCGGTTCCTGGAAAAATATGTATCTGGAAGTATTTTCTGCTATTTATTCAAATACCTTGTGGGCATGTTCAGAACCTGTCCAAAAACCTGTTTTTCAAAAATTCATGAGAAATTCAAGAAAAGCTGATGTCTTTTCCGTTAAGGAAGTTGAATGGCTTTTTGATAGAACCTGCTGGGAACGATATGAAGAGTATCTTCTTTTCAAAACCATTTTTTATTGCGGCTTAAGAATTTCAGAAGCACGAGCTCTAAAGGTAAATCAAATTATTCCGTCATATAAGGTTCTTCTTGTAAACGGCTTCTGTAAGTCAAACGGATTCAGGACTAACTATAACAAGAAAGGTTCCAATGATAACCCAAAACATAGAATCGTACCTTTGCCGGACATTTTGTTTCAGGAACTTCTTTCGTTTATAACCCTAAGAAATCGCAGGGCTGATGATTTTATTTTTCAATACAACGGAAAACCATATAGACGAGAGCATCTTGAAAGTGTCTTTAAGAGAGTTCTGATTAAGAAAGGTTTTGATATATCAGGAAGAAAACTTGTACCTCATTCTCTTAGATTCACTTATGTTACAGTTTTGCGCCGTGAAGTTCATGCTGAAGATGTTCAAAAAATT
>CAMHIV010000053.1 GCA_946185185.1 uncultured Treponema sp.
GATCAATGCAGATGCTGAGGTAAACGACAAAATAAAGGTTGTATTCATCGAAAATGCGGGCAAATCCTCCTGTTCCGATAATAAAAGGTTTTTCGCCGTGGAATATATTTTTCTGGTAAAGCCATGAGAATTCTTTTAGTGCACCAGCGGTTCCATAATACAATCCGCTTTGAATTGCTTCAACTGTACTTGTTCCGCAGATATGTTCCGGTCGGGCAATTTCTACGCTGGGAAGCTTTGCAGTTCCATTTGCAAGAGCTTCAACGCTGATTTTTAAACCGGATAAAATTGCGCCGCCAAGATATTCTTTGTTTGCATTTACGCAGTCAATTGTAGTTGCGGTTCCCATATCAATTATAATCAGATTAGTTTCCGGGTGGAGAGAAACAGCTCCGATTGCACCGGCTATACGGTCTGCACCGATTTCTTTTGGATTTGGATATTTTAGCTTAAGTCCTGTTTTGATTCCCGCCTGAATGAAAAGCGCTTCCTGGTTAAAGTATTTCGTTAGTGCACTTGAAAGAGAATAATTTATGGAAGGAACTACGCTGCAAACACCGATTCTGTCGATTTTTTGCCAGTGGAAACCGTTTTCGCGGATTACCGAGCGAAGAAAAATTCCGATTTCGTCCGAGCTGTTTCCAACCGCTGTTGTTCGCCTGAATTGGAGGACGAGTTTGTCGTCTTCAAAAAGACCTCCAGTAATCTGTGTGTTTCCTACGTCTAGTGTGAGTATCATAGTTTATCCTTTACTTCTTGCTTCAGAAAATCTGCCAATTCTTCCAAAGTTTGAGTTCTTTTTACTATATTACCGTTTTTATGCCAGATTGTGCACGGGTGTAGATTATTATTAATTTCGCTCAGGTCATTCGAAACAACAAAATCTGGAGATGAAACTGTTCTTCCTGTTGAATCGAAAACTTTATCTACGGCCTTTTTTCTTTCTTCCGTTGTTGCGGAACTTGTAAGTTTAAAAGCTATGAGTGTTGTTTTTTCTGCATTATTTCCGCACCAGTTTTTTATGCTGTCAACGATTTTAGGATTTTTCTTGAGCCTGATTACCGGTTCAGAATCGGAAGAAATTTTTGAAAAATCCCCCGGATGGAATAATTTTCCATTCATTTCGATGGTGCCCACTGAAAAATCGCTTACTGCCGCTGCATGAATTATCAAGTCCCACTGTTCTGTTTTACATAAGTTTTCAATTGAATCAGAAAGATTTTGAAAGCTTTTAAACGTTTTTACAGAAAGAGTTTTACTTTGTTCCGGTTTAATTGCCCGTTCTGCCATAAGAGCCGTTACGCTGTGCCCGCTTTCAGAAAGGGATTTTGCAAGAAAGCTTGCCGTTCTTCCAGTAGAAGAATTGCAGATTGAGCGAACTGTATCAATCGGTTCTTCGGTTCCGCCGCCAGTAATAAGAATTTTCAAGTGAGCCACCTTATAAACTATTTTACTGCAGGAATGTTATCGATTAATCGTACATCTTCCAGAAATACGGCTGCATAAAGGCGGTTACCTGTAGTTGTAACATAATCAACTTTGAATCCGGCCTTTTCAAGGTTTTCGGCGATTTTTTCATCGCTTCCGCCCTGAGCAAGAATCTTGTGGAATTCCGGAGCTTTTGCCAGTCCCTGTGCGCTTAGTTTTCTGTTGCGGCTTGAAATTGCAAGTCCGTTTTCTTCGCGTACAATCGGGCAGCCTACAAGGTTTATATTCATAAAGAAAGCTTCTACCATTCCGCGAAGAAGTGTGAGCTGCTGAAAGTCTTTTTCGCCAAAATATGCATTTGTCGGGCGGACTATGTTGAAAAGCTTCATTACGACTGTAAGAACTCCGTCAAAATGTCCAGGACGTTTTGCGCCGCAAAGTTTTTTGCTGAAATCTTTTTCTGTTACCATGTAGCGGTAATCATCCGGATACATTACTGCATAGCTTGGGGCAAAAAGATAGTCTACGCCGGCTTTTTCAAGAAGTGCTTTATCGTCTTCAAAATTAGCAGGGTAAGTTACAAGGTCATTTTTATCGTTGAACTGTGTTTCATTAAGGTAAACGCTTACAACTGTGATTTCGTTTTCAGATTTTGCTTTTTGAACAAGAGAAAGGTGTCCGTTGTGGAGTCCTCCCATTGTTGGAACAAAGCCGATTTTTTTTCCGTTTAAAGTGTCACGGATTTTTTTGAATTCTTCTGGTGTATTAATAACTGTCATTTTTAAACCTCTATTTATTTAATCTCATCGCCTTTTGGAAAGTCGCCGGTATGAACATCGGAAGCGTAGGAATTAAGTGCATTCTTAATAAGGTTCAGACCGTCAAGGTATTGGCGTACGAATCTTGGTTTGAAGCCGCTCATTCCAAGCATATCGTGAAGTACAAGTACCTGTCCGTCGCAGTTTACTCCGGCTCCTATTCCGATTGTAGGAATGCTGATTGCCTTTGTAATTCTTTCTGCAAGAGCCGCCGGAATACATTCCAGAACTACCGAGCAGCAGCCAAGTTCTTCCGCTTTTTTTGCTTCTTCAATTATTTTTTCTGCGGCTTCTTCTGTTTTTCCCTGCATTTTGTGTCCGCCAAAGGCCTGATAAAACTGTGGTGTAAGACCAAGGTGGCTCATAACAGGAATTCCGCTCATTACCAGGTGACCGATTACATCTTCCTGGCCGAATACGCCTTCAATTTTTACGCAGTTTGCGCCGTTTACTAAAAGCCGGCCTGCGCATTCAGTTGCATACTGGATTCCTTTTCTGGTGGTTAAAAAAGGCATATCGCTGACGATATATTTTTGCGTTCCGTTTCGAACACTGCGTGTGTGTTCTTCCATCCATTCCATTTTTGCAGGAATTGTTGTGCTTTCTCCGTGCATTACCATCGAAGCGCTGTCGCCGATTAAAATGCAGTCAATGTCTGTCTGATCAATGATTTTTGCGAAGGTCGAATCATAACATGTGATCATCGAGATTTTTTTGCCTTCCGCTTTGAACTTGTGAAAGTCTACTGTTGTCATGGTACCTGTCCTTTTAAGATCAAGTCTTTGAAGAGTTAAAAAATCGAAAATCGCCGCTCAAAAGAGTCGTCGTTTCGCCTAAATAATATTCTTATAAGTCTTTTTTTTCAAGATAAGTTGAACGGTGGAATAGGGTAAAAAAATGCCCGCAAGAATATGATTTGTATTCCTGCGGGCGAGGTATTATAAAGGCTTATGAATTACCAGCAAGATTTTCTGTCACAAAAAGTCTGATTACATTTTCAATCATAGTGGCATCTGCATTAGTAGGAATTCCTGCAGCAAGCCAGAGTGCGTACTTTCCAGTAAGCATCTGATAGAGGGAAGTAAGGTCTGAACCGTAACGGAATTCAATGTGATAAGTTGTTTCCGGGGTATCATCCAAAAGTACGAGGTAAGTGAATTCTCCGTTGTTTGAGCCGGAAGCCTTGTAGATTTCTGTTTCATATCCGGTAAAGCCTGCAGCTCCAACGGCAGCCCAGTTATCATCGGCACCGATAGTGGCTGTTCCAAGGAATGTGTAAGTGTAAGCTTTTTCTCCAACTGTAAGAGTGTATTTGCTGTCGGCTGTGCTGAATTTTAATACTGTGTCTTCTGGAATCAATTCGCAGCAGAATCCTCCCTGTCCTGCATCAAGGGCAGCCTGACCGTAAAGCGGCTGGCTGATAGAAGATTTAAGACTACTTACTGCAGTTGCAATTGTTGTTTCATCATCTGTTCCTAAAACCTGTTTTACGTATTTTGTCCAGATAGAATCATATTCAGACTTAAGAAGTACAGGATTAAAAAGGCCTTTGTACTCACGTTCGCCGCTTGTTCCTGTGACATTTGTAAAGGCTGAATCAGCTGCAGTTACAGATGTTTTTACAGTTTTGATTTCATTAGAAATTGAAGTAATCAATGTTTTTGCAGTCGCGATTGATGTATTTGATGAATCGGAAAGGTAGCCTTTTGCCTGTGTGATATAGCCTGAAAGAGTTGCTGTTGTTGCTTTATTTTCTGATTCATCGGCATCTATATAAGCATTTGCCTGAACGATTGCTTCATTCAAAGCGGTTGTTGTGGCAGGTGCAGAAGCCAAAGTGTTTCCCAGTGTGAAGGAAAGATTTGAGCTCTGTGCGGGATATTTTGCGCTTGTGTAATCATAGATGCTTGCCTTGCTGAAAGAGTAGGCCCCTTCTGTTGTTACGAAAGTGAGTTTTGTAATTGTTTTTCCGTCCAAAACAGGTGTCGATGAACTGTAGTCTGCGCCGAACTGTGTGCCTCTCCAATAATTTGCAAGAATTGGAAGAGCATAAACTTTTCCTGTTGAAGTTGTTGCATAGGCTGCAATCAAAGCATTCAAATCTGAATCAGCAAGAACTTCTGTTTCATTTTCAACTGTTACTTTTTTTGCTTTTTCAACTGCATTTGTAAAAACTGTAGAAAGAGCTGTTCCGTTTTCATCCAGAGCAAGTGCGATTTCCCATGTAAGGTGATGTCCCTGGCTGTTTGGATTAATGTAAAGAGTGCCTTTGTCCTGAACAGAACCAGAAAGTTTTCCGAATGAAAAATCTGCTGTTGAACTTCCGCTCAATTCCTTGTAAACAGCAGGTTTTGAAGAAAGCTTGTAGTAGCTGTAGCTTTCTGCTTTGTAAAGATTCTGTTTTCCGGTGTAGCGTGTAGTAGTTACTCCGCCTTTTCCGGAAATTGTAAGGTCGAAAGAAGGTGAATCGTCAGTAATTTCTGTAAGTCCTTCAAGTACAGATTCGTCTGTTACGCGAACAGGGAATGTAACACCCTGAGGAATTCCTTTTAGAACTGCTGAATCTGGCTGAGAATAGTAGTTTCCGTAAGTCAGACCTCCGTTCATTGCTTTTGCTGTTGCGCTTGAAACTGAATCGAATTCCTGTTCAGCATCAGCAGCGTAAAATTTTGAGTATGGAATGTTCATAAGAACATAAGTAGCATTGTCTTTCTGCTGTGTAAGTGAAAGCAGAAGAGCAGCATTATTATCGGATGATTCCGAATTGCAGGCAGTGAACAAAAGTGCAGTACCCGCCAATCCCATAAGCAGGGATTTTACATTTTTTTTCATATGTGACTCCATTTTTTTTAGTTTTTATTTAAGTTAGATTATGCTAATTATATTTTCAATCTTTTTATTGAGAATAAATCTCATTGCGTTTTTTTTGAGATTTTATTGAGTTTTAAGACGATTTCTTCAATAATGATTTTATGAAAAAGTTTACACCGGTTCTGTTGTCGTTTTTGATTTTTACATGTTTTTCTTGCGCGCAGGAAAAGGATATTCGTTCTTTTGAAGCAATGAATACTTTTATGGTTTTAAAATCATATGGAAGAAAGTCTGTCCGCGCCAATATTCTTGCGCAATCGAGAATTTTCGAACTGGAAGACCGTATTTCCGTAACAAAAAAAGAAAGTGATATTTTTAAGGTAAACAATGCAAACGGCGCAGAAATCGTTTTGCAGGAAGATGCTTTTTGTCCTCTTCAGTTTGCTCTTAATATGGCAGGTGAATCAGAAGGTCTTTTTAATCCGCTTTTGTATCCTGTAATCCGTGAGTGGGGCTTTACAACCGGTGTTTACAAAGTTCCTGAATCCTCTGTTGTAAATGCTTTGATGCAGAATACAGATTACACGGCTGTTGTTCTTGATAAAAAAAAGAAATCCGTAAAAATTCGTCCGGACATGATGATTGATTTAGGTGCAGTTGGAAAAGGGTACGCCGGTGATTGCGCAATTCAGGTTCTTAGGGCAAACGGAATTAAATCTGCAATTCTGGATTTAGGTGGAAATGTTCAGACAATCGGAACAAAGCCTGATGGATCCTTGTGGTCGGTTGGCATAAAAAATCCCTGGGGAGAAGGTTCTGTTGCGGGACTTAGAATTTCTGATAAGGCGGTAATCACAAGCGGTGGTTACGAAAGATTTTTTGACCAGGACGGAAAAAGATACATTCACATTTTTGATGGAAAAACCGGTTATCCTGTAGAAAATGAAATTTCAAGCGTTACCATTGTCTGTAAAAGCGGACTTCTGGGAGACAGTTTGAGTACAACTCTTTTTGTTATGGGAGTCGAAAAAGCAATCGATTTCTGGCATAACCGCAAAGATTTTGACATGCTGATTCTTACCAACGACCAGAGCCTTTTCTACACAAAACCGCTGGAAACCAGCCTTTCCATTCTGTATCAGTTTAGCGATATTCATGTGATTGAATAAATTGGTTTAATTTCGAATTATCGAATACAGATTAAAATTGGCGCGAGGGAGAGTGGCGTTTTTACACAATGCTAATCGACCGGGAGCCAATTTTACTAAGGAAATCCATAAATTCGAAATTAAACCAGATTGTTCCTACAACTCGGTTGCAGAAAGTGTGGTTTTCAGCTTTTTAAATATATTCCCTTCTGTGTTTCGGCAGACATTTAAAAGTCCTTTGTAGTAACGAATTGAAAGGGCTAGAATCGTTCCTTCTTTCGGGCGGATTTGAAATGCACACTGACTTAGGGCTCCGGCGGAAGAAAGCTTTAAGGCTTTTTCAAGTGCGGAAAGGAGTGCGCCCTGAGTTACAGAAAAGAATCCAGTTGAAAAAACTACTTTTCCGCTTGGAGTGAGTAGTGAAGAAATGAATACAAAAAGCCAGATTGAAATATGAGGAAGAATCATAATTTTTCTTCCGGCAAGGCGCTGCATAATCAGAGAACTAATAAAAGCTGCCACCAGAAAATAAATGTTCCGAGTAAGAAAAATTATTGCAGTTCCTGCAATAATTATGCCAGTAAGAATGTATCCAGAAAATGGCTTTGCTTCTGAAAAAGAAAGTTTATCATTTAAAACCGGAGCTTTTTGTGGAATATTCAGATTTTGTGCAAAAAACGCTGTTATCAGTCCTGAAAAAATCGAAAAAATAAGCATTGGCGCAAGAAGAGCTTCCGTTCCCTTTCCCAGATAGATTGAACATAGAAAAATTTGTGTAATGGCGCTCAGTGCGGAACCTGCCATCGAAATTCCATACGGGCTTATCAGTTTTTTTAATCCTTTAATTTTAAAAAGCAAGTACATAAAAAATCCGCTTGCAAAACTTTGGGCGGCAGAAATCAAAAAAAAAGGAGAAAACAGAGTGCCGCTCATAAGCGAAGTTGCCGTTGATTTTAGAAATAAAAGCAGAAAGAATGCTTTAAAATTAAGTGCGAATGAAAGCAAAATTACAGTGTTTGAAAGCCCAAGCCTGAAAAAAGGAAATATTTTAGGAAGAAGCAGTTCTGCATACGAGAAAAGCAGAGTAAGAGAAACTAAATAAGCCAGGAATTGTTTTTGTTCTGTATTATTCTGAAACTGCATCGAATTCTCCATAATTTTCTATAGAAACAATTACCTTATTCGGCATGCAAACGATTGGCGAATGGTATCCCTGTGATATGCAGGTTTTTCCGGGGCACGGGGAATCAATGATTCTTACTTTTCTATCTTTCACTTGAACTATCGTTTCTCCTAAAGGTCCTTGTACTTTGTATTCCGCATTTTTATCCAAAGAATACTGAAAATCTCCCTTTTCTGAATGAATGTGAACGATTGAGCCTTTTTGAGGATTTGCTTTTCTTAGGCTAAAAATCGAGAGAGAAATAATTGCTGCAAAAATCAAAAAATCTAAGGGTCGGAATAATTTCATTGCATGAATTGTAGCGTTTTCTGATGAAAAACAATAGAAATAATTGTAAAATAAACCCATGAAGAGAATTATTTTTTGTTTTGCTTTGATTTTTTCTACCATTAATACCAGTTTTTCAGAAGGTTTACACAGACGGGGAAATGAGATTTTGTTATGGAAAGGCATTTCTTCTATGGAAAAATATAAATCCGTACTGTATGTTCATGAGGCTAAAGAAAATAATACGGGGGCTGCTGTTATAGTTTGCCCTGGTGGAAGTTATCATCATCTGGGGCTTTACAATGAAGGTTATAAAACTTCGGAATGGTTTGCTTCAAAAGGCGTAACTTCTTTTACTCTTCGTTATCGGACTGCTCAAAATGGTTATCATAGTCCGGCAATGCTCCAGGATATTCAAAGGGCGATTCAACTTGTACGCGAAAATGCAGAAGAATTTGGAATTGATGTAAATAAATTGGGCGTTATCGGGTATTCTGCCGGCGGTCACCTGGTTACTATGGCAGGCGCATTCTGGCAGACTCACGATGAATTGGAAAAAATTGCGGTAGAACATTCTGCCAGTCTTCGCCCGGATTTTGTTATTCCTGTTTATCCGGTAGTTTCAATGGGAGATGAGCTTGCTCACCGCTGGTCAAGAAAAAGCCTGTTGGGAAAAAAGCATGATGAGGAAAGAAAAAATGAATTTTCTATGGAAAAGCAGATTCCAACGGATATGCCGCCAAGTTATATAGTAGTCTGCAAAGATGATCCGGTTGTTGATTACCGCAACAGCTTTGCTTTGTACGAAGCGATGCTCGAAAAAAATATTGACGTTCAGCTCGCCGTGTATGACTGGGGAAAGCACGGCTTCGGAATGCTGAACAACCGCTTTATGAAAGAATTCCACTGGAACGAAAAAATGTGGAATGAATTTTTCTCTCCTGTTGTTTTGAAAAAAGATGTAAAATAGACTGAATGTCGAGTTTGAATAATACTCATTAAATTTGGCTCCCAGTCGCCTTGAGCGGACCCGGGACCGCGCTATATAGCGCTACATGCTGTTTGTTGTAAAGTAACTATTTACTGTCGCTTCGCGACAACAACAAACAGAATGTTCCCGTTCCACTCAATGCTCCTTCGCGCCTAATTTTATGGTTATCAAAAAACTCGATATTCAACTTTTTTTTCCCGCAGAATTCAGAATTTTTCATTTTTCGCTGTTATATAAGATGCAGGGCAAACAACACTGCCTTTTGCAAAGTTTATATAACGGAGATTTAATTTGAGAATTCTATTTGTTACAACCGAACATCCGGGAAACCTTTACGGCGGTCTGGGAACCTTTACCAGAGAGTATGTTCGGGAACTCAGAAAATACGCTGATGTAAAATGCGTTTATTTTCATTTGCAGGATACACCTCTGCCAGAGCCTGATTTGACAGTTGATTATGTCATTGCGCCTGAGCATATATTTGAAGCTTTTTCACCTGAAGCCCGGATTTTAGAAGTTGCTTCGTCTTTCAGATCTCAATTGGAACCGATCTTAAAAAGTTTCCGCCCCGATGTAATTCATTGTAATGACCGGCAGACTTATCTTCCTTTTAGGTTTGAAAAAAACGTTTTTTATTCTTCTCATCTCATTTTTACAGATTTACTTACCTCCAACACTATGAATGATCTGTATTTTCAGGAAGTAAAAGTTGAACGCTGTGCTTTGGAAAACGCAGGTGTGGTTGGGGCGTATTCTGATTTTTCTGCAAAAAGTGTTCTTAAGGTTGCAGGCGGACATTGCTCCCCGGTTGTTTTACCTCTTGGTCTTAAGGTTGAAAAGTTTTATTCGAATAAACGGAAAAATAGAAAAGACGGAATCCTAAATGTTTCCTATTTCGGCCGTTTTGAAGATGTTCAGAAAGGTGTAAATGATTTTATTTTTGCAGTAAATCAGCTTGGTCCAAAGTTTAAGGAACGCAATAAGGTTCGCTATCATCTTTACGGAAAAGGATTTCTTGATCCCAGTCTGAATCTTAGTCTTTTTGAAAAGCCCCAATTTCTAGAAGGAAATGAACTTTATGATGCTTATGCTGATGCAGATATTGTTGTCATGCCTAGCCGATATGAACCCTTCGGGCTTACAGGTCTTGAGGCAATGGCTAGTGGTGCGCTTTTGCTTGTTACAGGTGGGCTTGGAATGGATATGTATGCCGAACCTGGTCGAAATTGTCTCAGACTGCCGAATAATCCTCATGAAATGGCTACAACAATCCGGGATGCTGTTTTGGATTATGATAAATATTCTCTTCTTCAGGATAATGCAGTTTCGACTGCCCGTGAATGGACATGGGAACGATGTGTAAAATCTCATTTGTACATATATCGTCAGATTGCACAGAATCGAATTTCCCAAATTTCTTCTGCTTATCGCATGGAAGAACGGGAAGTGCTCGATTCTTACAGAAAATCAAATGATGTTGAAAAGATTCATTGCGCCGAGATGGAGCGGATTTCTGCAAGCTGTATTTTAGAGCAGATTCACGATGATATTTCCAAAAAGAAAATACTTGTTATTACAGGAAATTATGAACCAGAAGATGTTTATTTTGGAAAAAATGTTCGTTTTATTTCAGTTTTGAATGACAGTAAAGAAGGAATTGCTGTTCGGCTCGAATGTCTTCCATTTAAAAATGATGAGTTTGATGAAGTTGTTGTAGCAGGTGCCTGGGAAACTGTATTGGATCCTTGCGGGGCTTTGATGGAACTGGAGCGTATTTCAAAGAGTTCTGTTCTGGTGCTTTACAAAAGAGGACAGCCTTATTCCTGGCAAACATTTCAGATGGAAAATGAACGGGATTGGAAGCTGATAAATAATTCAAAGTGGACGTGTGATTTCAAAAATTCAATTAATTTGGGAGAGACTGTTCCGTATGGAGCGGTGATATATAAACATTCTAGACATAAAGAGGAGGTCGTGAATGAAAACTTTGCGTAAGACTAACAAGGTCTTGGATATGAGCGGATTGCTCATGGTAAATGGTGGTTACAGTGGTTCTTCGGGAGGAAGTTCTTTTAGTGGAACTGGTTCTTGTAATTTTAGTTCTTCTGGTCAGGGATCGTCTGTAACAAGTTCGTATGCGGCACGATGCGTTTCGAACTATAAAACATCTGGCTATGTAAAAAATTATGCCATGATTTGTGGTTGGGCTAAGGCTCATGGATTGATGTAGTTTTAATTGGTGGAAGTGTGAAAAAAGTTGTTTTGGTTATGCAGCATGATGAAACTGACTGTGCTGCGGCATGCCTTGCTTCTGTTGCAAAGTATTACGGAAAATCAGTTTCGATAAATAAAATTCGTTTTTATGCCGGAACAGACTGCATGGGTACTTCGGGGCTGGGAATTGTAAAAGGCGCAGAAGCTCTTGGATTAGATTGCAGGGGGATGCTGAGTCAGACAAAAGGATTTAGCGATGAAATTGTATTTCCGATTATCTGTCATATTAAAAAGGACGTACTTGATCATTATGTTGTTGTCTATGGGGTTAAAAAAAATAAGGTTGTTGTTGCTGATCCCTCAGACGGCATTAAAAAAATCCGGATGGATGAATTTATGGCCTCATGGTCTGGAGTATTTTTTGTTGTGTATCCAAAGCAAAGTTTTAAATGCACCAGGGAAACAAAGGGCATTTTTCAGCGGTTCTTTTATTTGTTGAAGCCATATAAAAAAACTGTTGTCGAATGTTTTATTGCAGGAATAATTCTGAGTGTAGTCAGATATGCCTACGCCAAGGTGGATCATTT
>CAMHIV010000054.1 GCA_946185185.1 uncultured Treponema sp.
AAAAAAATATCACCAGTTTAAGGAAACTGGTGACATTATTATTTACAAGTTACACCGAAGAAGCAGAATTATAATATTTTTTACAAATTTCACTTTCTGGAATATAATTCTTCTTCGAGGTATTTTATGAAGAAAATCTTATTTTCAGGCATTCTTGCTTTAGCAGGATTGTTTTTTCTTTTCTCGTGTAATGATTCTGGAAGTTCATCTAATGGATTGATGCTGTCTCTTTTAGGTCAGAGTGATAATAATTCTAGTTCAAGTGGTGGCGGCTCTGGCGGTGGCGAACAAGGCGGCGGTACCGGTGGTGGCGGAGAAGAAGGTGGCGGTGGTGGAACAACCATTGATACAACAGTTGCCATAAGCGGTACCAATGTATTGCTCCAGGGCTTTAACTGGTCAAGTAATTTCCACGATCGCTATTATGGCGATTCTGCTGCTGATAACTGGATTCGGGGTACTTATGATAGCGGTGCACCGTCCGGCAGCAAAGACTGGTATGATGTAGTTACTGCAAACGCTTCAAAAATCAAAAATGCGTTTGAATATGTATGGTTCCCGCCTGCAGAAGACAGCAATTCAGATAACGGGTACATGCCGCGCAAGTTGAATGTTTTGTATTCTTTCTATGGAACACCGGATGAACTTTCTTCTGCAATTTCTAATATCAGTCCTGCAAAGGCTATCTGTGATATCGTAATTAATCACCGTGTAGGAACAAGCAACTGGGGTACTTTTACAGAACCTTCTTTCTGTGAAGACTATTATGCAATCTGCTCGGATGATGAAGGATTTAGTAATTCCGGAAGTGACATGTATGGCTCAACTAAAATGGGTTCTGCCGATACTGGTGAAGGTTATACTTCTGCCCGCGATCTTGATCATACAAACTGGGATGTTCAGGATGGTATCGTAACCTGGATGACAAATAAACTCAAAAATCTAGGTTTTGTCGGCTGGCGCTATGACTATGTAAAAGGTTTTAACGGTCGTTATGTTGGTTATTACAATGCTAAGACAAATGCAGTTTTCTCTGTAGGAGAACACTGGCCGACAGCTGGATTTGATTATACGAATCCTGCCGCTTGGAGCGATCAGTTTGAAGCATGGGTTGAAGCAACCAGCAGTGGCGATAATGTAATTTCTGGGCGACCTGCTTATACTCCAACTGGTTCCCGAGTATTTGACTTTGTAACAAAAGGAATGATGAATAAGGTATTTGGTTCTAATGGAAGTGGTATTGCGAACAGCAATTACAACCTTCTTGCAAACGAATACTGTGGATACAATAAAATGCCTTCAAGTGTAGTAACCTTTGTTGATAACCATGACACTGGTTCAACACAGGCTTTGTGGTATCTCGACCCTGATGATATTGGTACAGCCTATGCCTTTATCCTGACTCATCCGGGATATCCATGTGTCGCATGGCAGCATTATTTTACAGCTGAAGAAAGTTATGATACGACTGTTTCTTCTAATAAAAGTCAGTACATTGGCGGAAACACTGTCCCAGGAACAAGTTTAACATACCATCAGTTTATTTATAGCCTCATAAAATTGCGCGCAGAACTTGGTATTTCGGAATCAAGTACAGTTTCTGTTTGGTCAGAAACCAGTTCATCAATGTATCTTGCAGAAGTTACTGGCTCAAATGGTAAAGTTGTTGTAAATATTGGTGCAGCTTACGACATGAGCAGCAACCAGAATGCTTCTAATTATGAACTTGCTTTTTCTGGAACAAACTTTAACATCTGGAAGAGCACAAATTAATTTTATGTAAAATCACTTCACCGCTTCTGTTACGCGAAGCTGGTCTTCAAGGTCGCGGTGAATTTTAAGGTTTCTAAAGCCGCATTCTTCTGCAAGGGTGCGGCTTTTTTCTGCATTGTATTCGCCGGTTTCCATAAGAACGATTCCATTATGGATAAGATGTTCTGCGCACTGAGGCCACAACGAACGGATAATTTTAAGCCCGTCATTACTTTTTCCGATTTTGGAAAAGTTTCCGCTGGTTTCAAGTTCAAGGCTTTCTTCCGTAGAAATATATGTGTCGCCGTCCAGGGCAAGCCGCGGTTCATTTCTGCCGTCAAGTAATAGTTCGTCTACCATGGTTGCCGGAATGTAAGGCGGGTTTGTTAAAATCACATCAAAGGTATATGGAACCGCTTCAAAAAGATTACTCTGAATAAATCTGATTTCTTCGGCTTCTTCCGCCGGAATCAGCGACTTCGCATTTTTTTTTGCAATTTCCAGTGCATCCGGGCTGATATCTACCAGCGTAAATTTTGGAAGCTTTTCTGATGGAACATTATAATCTTCAATCAGCTGCTTCAAAACACTAAGTCCTATGCAGCCGCTTCCGGTGCACATGTCGCAGACTGAAAGTACGATATCCGGTCTGGCTTCCATTTTTGTAAGAATCGCATCCAGCGCTTTTTCAACAAGTATTTCAGTATCAGGTTTAGGAATTAAAACTGCGGGGCTTACAATAAAATCATAGCCGTAAAATTCCTTGTGTCCTGTAATGTATGCAACCGGAAGCCCAGTCTTTCGTTTTTCAATCGCTTCTGTAAGCCATTCTGCCTGTTCGCCGGAAAGTTCTTCGCCGGCATTCATCAAAAGCCATGTTTTATTTTTTTTAAGACAAAATTCCAAAAGCACGCTCACGTCCAGGGCAGCACTAGGCGAAGTTTCCGAAAGAGTTTTTATTGCATTTGATTTGAACTGTTGAATTGTCATATTTTTTTTAATAATTATGGGCGTTCACCCTTCGCACTAAGGCTCAGGGTGTCGCTATGTCCGCACTTCGCTAAACGCTCACCGTCCTCGGCAATTCTGCCTCCGGTCGGCAAGGTGCTCCCAGCGCTAACGCAAATATTTTTCTTGCTGCGGTTCTTCGATTATAGCGGGCCTCGATGAATCTCAGCAACGCGATTTTCCTGATGAACCTAAAACAAACCTCACGGTTTGTTTTTTTACGGTTCTTCGATTATAGCGGGCTTCGATAAATCTCAGCAACGCGATTTTCTTGATGAACCTAAAACAAACCTTTCGGTTTGTTTTTTAACGGTTCTTCGATTATAGCGATGTAATGTCGGCGGCGAGTTGTTCTTCTTTGGCGTAGACGTTTAGGGCGTCGAGCATGTCGTCCATCTGACCGGCCATGAAACCAGGGAGGTTGTGCTGGCTGTAGTTGATGCGGTGATCAGTTACGCGGTCCTGAGGATAGTTGTAAGTGCGGATTTTTTCTGAGCGGGCACCTGACCCAACCATGCTTGAGCGGGCATTTGCGCGTTCTGCCTGTTTTTTGCTTTCTTCAAGGTCGAATAATCGGGCACGCAATACTCGGAAAGCCTTTTCCTTGTTTTTAATCTGGCTTTTTTCGTCCTGCTGGATTACTACAAGTCCGGTTGGAATATGAGTAAGGCGAACGGCTGAGTCTGTTGTATTTACACACTGACCGCCTGGACCACCGGCACGCATAACGTCGATGCGTACATCGCCCGGTTTGATTTCGATTTCCGTTTCTTCTGCTTCAGGCAAAACGGCAACAGTTACAGTAGAAGTCTGAAGACGGCCCTGGCTTTCTGTTGCAGGTACACGCTGTACGCGGTGAACGCCAGATTCCCAGCGGAGGGTTCCGTATACGAATTTTCCGGAAATAGAAGTTACGATTTTGTTGAAACCGCCTACTTCTGTTTCCTGCTGTTCCATGACTTCGCACTTCCAGCCGCGGTTTTCTGCAAGGTGAGTGTACATTTCCCAAAGGTCGCGGGCAAAAAGACTTGCTTCATCACCACCGGCAGCTGAGCGGATTTCGAGAATGATGTTCTTTTCATCAAGTGGATCCGGCGGAACGAGTTTTACTTTAATCTGTTCTTCAAGCTTTGGCTGCTTTTCTTCGAGTTCTTTAAGTTCTTCGCGCGCCATTTCCTTCATTTCAACGTCGTCTTCGGCGGTAATCATTTCTTTGGCATCCTGAATGCCCTGCAAAACCTTCTTGTATTCGGCATAAAGTTCACTGAGTTCAGAAAGATAGCCGTTTTCGCGCATCGTGTCTTTGTATTTTTTCTGGTCTTTTACAAGGTTCGGATCTAAAACCAATTCCTGAACAACCTTGTAGCGTTCTTCGCATTCTTCAAGTTTCTTCAATAAATCCATGCCCATATACTAACGAAAAAACACTTACATTTCAATTCTGCATTGTTGTAACTTTTTTTTGCGAGGACTATTCTATTATTATGAAACGATTTGTATTTTTATGTTTGATTGTTATTGTTTTTGCTTCCTGTGCAAAAAATAATGTTGTTGAATGTTCTGTTCAGGATGCAGCCTTTGGTGCTCCTCGTGCTTTAATGGCAAAATCTGCTGCTACCAATTCAGCGTTGTCTGTGGATTCAGAAAATTTTTCCGAAGTTTCAGAATCTGCCTTTGAACGCAAGTTGATTAAAAATGGTAATATTTCTGTTGAAGTACAGAATTTACAGAAAGCCGAAGATTCTGTTTCTTCCTGGAGTAAAAGCTTTGGCGGTTATATCGAATCTTCAAATGTTAATCCAACAAGTTGTTCGTTTACAGTAAAGATTCCAAGTGGAAAATTTGATGAAGCGATGGAAGCTGCCGGAAAATTTGGTTCTTTAAAAAATCGCAGTGTTTCAGTTCAGGATGTTTCCGAGCAGTATTATGATTTGAAGGGGCGGCTTGAAACTCGAAAGCTGCTTCGAGATAAACTTTCCGGCTATCTTAAGCAGGCAACTTCGATGCAGGATATGCTTAAAATTGAACGGGAATTAAATTCTGTTCAGTCTGAAATTGAATCTATGGAAGGCAGAATGAACCGTCTTTCTAATCAGATTGAATATTCCTCAATCGAAGTGTTTGTTTCGTTACCTTACAATACAACAGAAGGCGGATTTAAATTCCCGGATTTGGGAGACGGCGTCCGACATTTCTTTGCAAATATTCTTATCTTCTTTACGATGCTGGTAACTGCAATTTTCTATGCAATCATTTGCGGCGTTCCTCTTTGTGCCGTTCTTGCTTTGCTTTACTGGCTGCTTTTTGGCAAAGTTGGAATTGTCAGAAAAATAATTAATAAATTGAAGAATTAATCACGCAAGAACCTAAAAGGTGCTTCTTCCGCGGAAACTTCTTGCTAAAGTAAGTTTGTCTGCATATTCAAGGTCGCCGCCTACAGGAATTCCTGTTGCAAGGCGTGTGACCTTTATATTCGTGTGCTCGGATAAAAGTCTTTGCAGATAAAGCGCGGTTGAATCGCCTTCAAATGTTGGATTTGTTGCGATAATTACTTCGCTGATTCCGCCATTTTGTACTCTCGAAATAAGATTAGCAATATTCAACTGGTCTGGTCCCACGCCTTCAAGAGGGGCAATTACGCCACCCAAAACATGGTAAACGCCTGTAAATCCACCCGCATTTTCAATTGTCTGAACATCTTGCGGCTGTTCAACCACACAGATTACGCTTTTGTCGCGTATCGGGCTTGAACAGATTGCGCAGGGTTCTGTTTCTGTCCAGGAGCCGCAGATAGGGCAGGGTTTTATTTTCTGCTGGAGTTCAATTATCTGGTGCGAAAACTTTTGAATAAAAACCGGATCAGCTTTTAAAAGATGATTTACGATTCGGGCGGCACTTTTTTTACCGATTCCAGGGAGTCGTGAAAATGAGCCGGTGAGTTCATCGATGATGTTCATTTTAGAGTCCCAAACCAGGAATATTTAAACCGCCCAAAAGTGAAACGGATTTTTCTTTAATTTTTTCCTGAACCTGATTAATTGCATCACGATGAGCGGCAATAATCAAATCTTCAAGCATTTTTACATCGCGATTATCGACACAAATTGGATCAAGATGAATCTTCTGCATTTCAAATTTTCCGTTCAATGTAACGGTTACCATTTTTCCGCCGCTTGAACCTTCTGCAGTGATTGCTGCCATTTCTTCCTGAAGTTTTTCTGCCTGTTCTTTGATTGCACCGGAATTTTTAAGCAGTTCAAATGGATTCATCATTGTTTTCCTCCTACGATGGTTCCTTTAAATATGTTACACAAAAGTTTTACCTGTTCAGGAATTTCTACGTGGGATTCCTGAATGTGGATTTCTTTTTTGTTTATTTCGAATTGAATTTCTTCGCCTGCAGTCTGCGAAAGAATTTCGTTTATGTGGTGTTCTGCATTTTTGATTGTTCCCAGCTGGTAGTCAGATTCAGTTTCTGCAGAAAGTTTTTTGCCTTGAATCTTCCAGTTCGAAGTTTGAAGCAGGGCAGAAGATGCCATTGGATTTTGAGATGAAAGCTTTGTAATTAAGTTATCAAATAAAGTTTTTAAAGGAATTTCTGTTCCGTCTGATTTTACAAAATTTCCGCTCTCTGCGGAAACCGATTCTTCGGTTTCCTGCGGATTGCTTGAGGAAGCAAATTCATTTTCGTAAGAGGCTGCAAGCTGTTCATCACTTTCTGGATACGAGGAAGTCTGCCAGTCGTCTTCAACGGGTGCGTAATTTTCGTCTTCAGGATTTCCTAAATCATCATAAGTTGTGTCATCGGCCGCTGTTTGTAAAGGCGGCACGGCTCCGCCATTATAAAAAGGGTTTGGGTTTTCCTGAATTGCATTCGGTTCCGGAACAGATGCGTTTTCTGCACCGCCTGTATTTGCATTTCCGCTCAGGGCAGAAAAAGTGAACATGCCTTTTGGCATTCCATTCTCCTGCGTAGACTTTGGAACTTCCGGAGTGGCGGCATTTTGCAAGTTATTCTGCGCATTGTTCTGTGAATTATTCTGTGCGCTTGAAAATGAACCGTAATTTGGAGTCTGAGGTGCCGTTTCAGAGACTGATTTTACCGGTACATTTCCTGCCTGGAGCAAAAGTGTTTGAGCTTTGTCAATTGCAGCTTTTACTTCTGCCGGTGAAACATACTGAGAAAGCCAGCAAAGTCTTGAGAATGTGAGTTCAAGTTCGTAACGCGGTGAAATTGAATATCGGATGTCCCGGTAAAGATTTAAGAATAATGAAACTGCCCGTTCAACCTGTACAGAATTCCAGGATGTTAAAACTTTCTGGCTGTATCGGTCTGCGTTCTGTCCTAAGAGAGATTCTTTTTTGATTCCATTTTTTATAAGAAGGATACTTCTAAGATATTCGGTTGAGTTTGAAATCAACTGTTCGATTGAAATTCCTGACTGAAGGAAAGAATCCAGCTGAGTCATTACATTTTCAGAATCGCCGGCGGTGCACAATTCAAATATTTCGTTTAGGCGTTCAATTCCAAGAAGACCCAGTTTATCGCGGATTTTTTCGTAAGTAATTTGTCCGTCACTGAATGCGGCAACCTGATCAAAAAGTGTGTAACAGTCGCGAACGGAACCGCCGGATTCTTTTGCAATCCAGTACAAGGCTTCGTCATCAGCCTGAATATTCATTTCTTTGCAGGCATCGCTTAAAAGCTCTTTAAGTCTGTCTGAAGAAACGAGGCGGAAATTGTATTGCTGGCATCGTGATTTAATTGTTGCCGGAACCTTCTGAAGTTCTGTTGTGGCAAAGATGAAGATAACATGTGCAGGCGGCTCTTCGATTGTTTTTAAAAGAGCGTTGAAGGCGCTTGTTGAAAGCATATGAACTTCATCGATGATGTAAATCTTGTAGCGGCAACTGGTCGGTGGGAACATTACTTCATCTTTTATCTGTCGGACATCATTTACACTTGTGTTTGATGCACCGTCGATTTCGATAACGTCCATGCTGGAACTGTTTGTTATTGAACGGCAGGATTCGCACTGCCCACAGGGAGTACAGGTAGGATCTGTGCCAGCCTGACAGTTTAAAGCTTTTGCAAGAATTCGCGCCGTAGAAGTTTTTCCGCATCCACGAGGACCCGCAAAAAGATATGCATGAGCAAACTGCTTTGTTTTTATAGAATTCTTAAGTGTTTCTGCAACAAATTCCTGACCCGCCAAATCTTCAAATTGCTGAGGGCGGCGTCTCGTTGCCGTTACTTCGTATGCCATTCTTTAAATATAACAGAAAATTTGTCTGTAAACAAGGTAAAGAGAAGGCAGGTAAAGGTTACCAGCCACCGGAAGCTCCGCCGCCACCAAAATGACCGCCGCCACCTCTGAAGGAAGAACCGGAACTGCTTCCAAAACCGGAAAAGGAATCGAAGCTGCTGTGGTAGTGGTGTCTGCCGCTGGACATGCTTCCCAACCAGAACCATGGAAGCCAGCGTAAAAATCTGTGGCGGGTTACCCGGGAAAAGAATAAAATCCAGCCGATAACAAAAAGCAATCCGTAAAACAGACTTGCAAGGTCGTCGGAATCTTCTGCATTTGAAACTGCTTTTTCGGCAAGAGGTGCGTTTCCACTTGCAATTGCTCCCATTGTCCTGACGGCGGAATAAATACCAGCTGCGTAATTTCCATTTCGGAATGCAGGTGCGATTATATTTCTGATAATCATTCCGCATTTTGTATCTGTAAGAACCGGTTCAAGCCCGTAGCCGACTTCGATTCTGATTTTTCGTTCTGCAAAAGAAACTAAAAGTAAAGCGCCGTTATCTTCTTTTTTGTCGCCTAGTTTCCATTTTTCAACTGTCCGAATCGAAAAATCTTCCAGGTTTTCACCTTTGAGAGAATTTATTGTCAGTACGGCAATTTGAATTCCGGTGCTGTTTTCAAGCTTTTCAAGGTATTCAGAAATTTCTCGTTCCTGGGAAGAATTTAGTATTTTTGCATAGTCGTTTACGCGACCGTTCATTGCAGGAACTTCAAGAGAAAATGCATTTTGTATAAATAAGAGTGCAGCTGTAAAAAAAATGAAAACTGATTTTTTTGTGCTCATGCTTTGTCCTTAAAAATCTTGAATTAATTACTCAGAATAACAAGTCCATCTGGGAGTTCATTTGGATTTTCTTCCTTTGCAGGAAAATGTTCTGCAAGAAGTGAACCGCATTTATTAATTGCGGAGATAAATCCGTCTTTTGTTTTTCCCGCTTTAATTCCGCCTGCAAGGTCGTCTGCAATAATGTTCCATAAATCCTGTGGAATCTTTTTTGCAATTCCTGAATCTGCAATGATTCGTACTTCCCGTTCAAGGTATGAAACAAAAATTAAAATGCCGGAATGTTCCTGCGTTTCGTAGATTCCCGATTCAGCAAAATGCCTGAAAGCTCTTGCGGTAACAGACTTCTTTTTGATTGGATGAGGAATAATCAGCCGGTCAAAGAACGGAATGTTCATAAGGAAAAATCCAATTATGATTGCAACCAGTGTTGTAATTCCGTAAAACGCAGGAAGAACCCAATCGCTTACTGTCCAGAAAAACTTTTCGTACAGAGTCTTTATTTCATTTGCAAAGGGCAGAAGACAGGTGAATACAACGCCTGCAAAATAAGTTGCGGAAAGAAGTTCCCAAAACGAGTAGGTATCGCTTTCTGCGGTTAATGCAAGTGCTATTTCGCCGGTTGTTGATTCTTCGGCTTTTTGTACGCTTTCTTGTATTTCTTTCATGTCTGATTCGGAAAGCTTGATTTTCTTCAATAAATAGCGTCTGGTCAATTTGTTTTCCTGTTTTTCCTAGAATTCAACTTTTGGAGCTGTTTTAGCATTTTCTGCTGCAGTAAAATATGCTTTTTGTGAAAATCCCCAGTTTTTTGCCATAAGCATTGTAGCGAGATTATTTATTACTATAAAAAATATGGCTCTATTAATGTAGCAGACTTTTATACATACATTCAGGATAAGGAGAACATTTTAACATTCTTAAATGGCATTTTAGCCGAGGACTATGTGGAAGATACCACAAAGGATGAGCTATTCTTGTATTTTAAAGTAATAAAAGAATATATAAAGAAACAAGAAATTAATAGACTCACAGGATTGATGAAAAAAGAAGTGGACCCAATAGAACAAGCTAAAATCGTTGAAAAGATTAGAAAGTTAAGGTTAGGAGATAGTTAGTATGGTTGAAGAAATAAAAACCCTAGACGAAAGAAAAGAAAAGTTATTAGCAATTGGTCAAAAACAAGGATTCATAACATATGAACAATTAGCAGACCAATTAAAAGGATTAGATGTTGACAGTGATTCTCTAGATGAATTATATAATTTCTTAGTTGAATCCAATATTGATATCGTCTCAGAAGATGGTGGAGATGATGCAAGTGGTGAAGAAATTACAGGGGATATGTCTGTAGAAAACCTAACTCTATCAAAAGATGTAAAAATAAATGATCCAGTAAGAATGTACTTAAAAGAAATTGGACGTATAAACTTACTTACTTCAGATGAAGAATTTGAATATGCAAAACGTGCCGAAGCAGGAGACGAAGAAGCAAAAAGAATGCTTGCAGAATCTAACTTACGTTTAGTTGTTAGTATTGCAAAACGTTATGTTGGACGTGGTATGCTATTCTTAGACTTAATTCAAGAAGGAAATATTGGATTAATGAAAGCGGTTGATAAATTTGATCCAACCAAAGGATACAAATTCTCAACTTATGCAACTTGGTGGATAAGACAAGCGATTACTCGTGCAATTGCTGATCAAGCAAGAACTATTCGTGTACCAGTACACATGGTTGAAACCATCAATAAATTAGCAAGAGTACAAAGACAATTAACACAAGAATTAAATCGTGAACCAACGGATGAAGAAATTGCTAAGAAATTAGGAATTACCGTTGAAAAAGTTCGTGAAGTATATAAGATATCTCAAGACCCAGTTTCATTAGAAACACCAATTGGTGAAGAAGATGATTCTCACTTAGGAGACTTCATTAAAGATGAAAGAACAATGGGACCTGAGGAATATGCAACGGTAGAAATGTTGAAAGAAGAACTTCGTGGAGTACTTGCAACTCTAACAGAGAGAGAAGAAAAAGTATTAAGATTACGTTTTGGTTTAGACGATGGACAATGTAGAACTCTAGAAGAAGTAGGACAAATCTTTGGAGTAACACGTGAAAGAATTCGTCAAATTGAAGCCAAAGCTCTTAGAAAATTAAGACATCCATCTCGTTCTCGTAAATTAAAGGACTTCTTAACAGATTAATGAAAATTAATGAAAGATTAAAACAGATAGGAGATTTAGTGGAAGCTAACTCCTTTTGTTTAGATGTAGGATGTGATCACGCTTTATTAGATATCTATCTAGTAAGACAAAATAAAAATATCAAAGCCATCGCATCCGACATTGCCGAAGGACCTGTAGAACAAGCCAAAAATAATATAAAAAGAGAAGATTTAGAGAACGAAATTGAAGTAAGATTAGGACCAGGATTAAAAACTTATGATGAACGTGTAGATACAATTATT
>CAMHIV010000055.1 GCA_946185185.1 uncultured Treponema sp.
AAATGCACCTCCAAAATTGAACTTTATTTGTCCAACTTTAGGGGTGCACTTCACGGGCCTGATTCTAACTATTTCTTACATTTTTTTGCTTTAGCAGGTTTTTCAGTTTTTTCCGCCTTGGCAGATTTTTCAACTGATTTTTTTGCTTTAGAAGCCTTCTTTTCAACCGGCGCAAAAGGTTTTACAAATTCTTCACATTTGTATTCAGCCTTTGTCTTTGCCTTTACCGCTGTATCAAAAGCTTTAAGAATGTCAGATTCATTCTTTTCATCTAAGAGAAGAACCGCAAACGCATGAGCAAGAGTCCAGTCTGTTGTTTCTTTGTTGAACCAAACTGTTCCGTTGAATGCATTTGCACCTGTAAGAGTTCTTGCATAACTACTATCGCACAACAGGTGAACAAGTGT
Source organism: uncultured Treponema sp. (assembly GCA_946185185.1). GTDB lineage: Bacteria > Spirochaetota > Spirochaetia > Treponematales > Treponemataceae > Treponema_D. The sequence goes on from CAMHIV010000055.1 coordinate 408, forward strand.
ATAAAGAGCTTTCTTTTCGTCCTTAGCGATTGCAGCTCCATCAGTTGCACCAGAAACAATTAACAAGCGGTTAATATTGTTTCGTGAATCGCCAAGATTTATTCCTGCCGCACCAAGATATTCTGCAAACTTTCTTGCAAATGCCCATCGTTCAGCAAGTCCTGCTTTTGCATATTCTTCTACCATTGCATAGCAAACAAGCTGTTCTGTAAGATTCTTATCTGTTCCAAACAATGTCTGATAATATGCATCACCAGATTTTACTTTGCTCAAGCTGGCAATAATGTCTTCACTTGCTTTAACTTTGTTTCCGTTGTTGAGAAGAAGAACTTTTTCTGCTTTTTCGGCAAAGTTTTTGAACTGTTTTTCTGGAGCAGAAAGTTTTGTTTCTCCAGCAAATTTATTTGCCATTTCATAGAACGCAATTGCCGCATTTTTGCTTGATTTAACAACTTCATTAAGCTGCTTCTTTGCTTCAGCCGCTGTAATTTTTCCACTGATTGGATTAACAATTGAATGAACAGCTGGAAGAACAGTTGTAGCAAATGCACTGAAAGTCTGATACAAATCCCGGTAACAGATTTCCTGCCATTCAATTTCAAGGTCATAGCATCCGCGGCCCTGGAGTGTGTCGCACAAAATCTGGTATTTGTGGTCTGCATCGTCAGTAACTTCGTGAATGTCCATGTAAACCTGGTATTCAAAACCGTTCAAGCCGATGTACATACCCCGTTCGCAGATTTCACGGCTGCGGCGTACAAACCAGAGTCCGCTTCTGTGTTCACGGAAGATAACGAATTTATTGTCTTCTGCGTGGAGGTTCAAACCTTCAGAAATTGACTTTGAGCGCATTTCAACGTGTTTTTCGTCGCCTTCACCAACTTTTACGGCATATTCACAAGACTGCTTAATCCATCCCTGGGCACGGTCATATTTGTTGTTATAGAAAACAACTGAATATTCGTTTCCGCATGAGTTTGAATAAGCAAAAATGTTTTCGTTTACGCCACCGTTATCCCAAACATCGTAGAAAAGGAAGTTTTCTACATTGGCAAAGATGTAGCGCTTTTTCATAAGCGGGAAGATATCGTGCCAGTGGCGGTTGATAAGATTCTGGTCCGGAGTTTCGTTGCGGTAGGCCTTTGTAAATTCCATACCGTACTTTTCTTCAAAACCTTCAATCTGCCCGTGACCGAACATTGGAAGACCAGGCATTGTAATCATCAATGTACAAACACCAAAGTATTTGTCGTCTTTTCCAAACTGAGCAACGGCTGTGTCTTCATCCGGGTTGTTCATGAAGTTTACGTAGCGTTTAAGAATCTGCGGGTCAAACTTGATTGTATTTTTTACGCTGTCGCGGTACTTCTGGTTTTCTTCTTTTTTGAGCATGTTCATGAAAGCCGAGTTGTAAACGCGGTGCATACCAAGAGTGCGGACAAAGTAGCCTTCCATCATCCAGAATGCTTCTGCAAGCAAAAGTGTGTCTGGAACTTCACGGGCTACCCGGTCAACAACTTCACGCCAGAATTCATTTGGAATGCGTGCTTCAAATTCCTGATTTGTAAGGGCACTTTCTGAGCGGGAATAAATGTCTCCTCCGTGTCCCGGTTCCGGATACCACAAGCGGCGGATTGATTTTTTAGCCAGTACCATTGCGGCGTCAAAGCGGATGATAGGGAAGTTGCGGGCAACATGGAGAATGTCCTGCATAACCGCTTCACGGGCTTCCGGATTCAAGAAGTCAATCTGAGCTGTATCGTTCCAAGGCATACCTGTACCGTCGTTTCCGTGGTAGATGTATCGGGTGTCGCCGTTACGGAAATCTACTCGCTTAAATACAACGGAACAGTCTGAATGATTGTAGTAGTGGTCTTCAAGCCATACACCAACGTTCGGATCCCAGGAAAGGTTTTCGCCGTTGAAGGTATAAGAAGAGCTTGGCGGGTCCCGGCGCTGAACAAAAAGTTCTGGGCGGTTTACAACCCACTGGCTGTCCATACCTGTGTGGTTTGGAACCATGTCAGAAGCAAGACGGATTCCGCGCTGCCAGAGGCGGGTTCTAAGGTTGCTCAATGCATCCCATCCACCAATATTTTCTGCAATGTTATAGTCGTAAAGAGAATATGCCGAAGCTGCAGCCTCAGGGTTTCCGCAAAGCTGCTTAATGCGCTTTGAAGCATTTGAACGGCTCCAGAGACCAATAAGCCAGAGCCCGGTAAAGCCTTCATCCCGAAGGGTATCCAGTTCTTCATCTGGAATCTGGTCAAGCCGGGTAATAGGGCGGTTATACTTCTTTGTAAGCTGGTCCAGCCATACAAGAACGGTTTTTGCCATAAGAATTACGCAAGGCATCCATTCCCGGTCAGGACTGAAGCGTTCGTATTCCTTCATCAGATTGTCGTAGTTGTAGGCTTCCATGTTCACGTCGCCACCATTAATCGGGTTGTATTTCATGAACATTTTTTCTTCTTCAGTAAGAGCATCCAATCCCATCAAAAGGCGACGCAACCAGTCACCAAGTAAGTCTGCCCAATACTGGCGGATGTAGTCCAACTGACCACGCAAACTGTTTGGACTGAACACAACAGGTTCTCGCAGCATGTTTATAAGGTCGTGATTGAATGGCCCGAATTTTGGAAGACTCTGGAATGTTTTCTGAATTGTAGCCCAGCTTTTCTGATAGAGTGGATTTTTGCTTAATTCTTCATCATTAAAGAGAACGGCAAACGGCTTAAACGCAGGATTTTCATTTGCAAGATGAAGCAGAATCAACTCTTCCAAAGTCTGTTCGCGGTTAGAGCGCATAGCACCTGTACCTGCGTCCATTTCGTTCTTTGCAAGATATTCTTCTGCACTAAGTTTTCCCTGATAAACTTCTACAGGAGGAAACTCTGCACTAAAATCCAAAAGCAATTTGTCTACCGCTTCTTTTGTGTATTCGGCATCCAAATCTGCAAGAACTTTTTTGAAGGCGTCCACATTTTTGTCGCGGCGGTAAAGCATACAAACGTAATGGAAAACTTCATCAATAAGTCCCATTGCATTAAGGCTTCCTGCTCCAATTCGTTTGTCGCTTTTTCCAATGCTGTCAAAATATTTATTCAACTTTTCGGCAAATTTTCTTACTGCCGGTAAATTTCCTAAAATTACATTGCCGCTGGAAGAATAAAGACGTTCATCAAATTTACAAATGTCTCTAATTTTTCTGCCAACATGAAATTCGTTGTATGAAATATTCATTTTTCCCTCTTCCGGACATTGAACATGTCAAAATGTCCGCTTGATTTTTTCAGTTTACTTATGCAAAGCGACAATACCTTTAATTTTATTAATCAAAGAATCGTCCTTTTCCAATTCTTCTACAGTTACTGGCATACGGTAAGTCCAGTTGAAGTCGTTTACGCTTCCCGGAACGTTTACCCGTTCTGCATTTGAATCTGCAGTCCAGTATTTCTTTTCCATTGCCATGTAATCCTGAAGAGGATTTATAATCCACACTGAATTTGCTGTTGCAACACCTTTCAGATAGCCTTCTGCAATTTCCGGTGAAAACTGTGCATTTGCAATTTCGTTGATTCTTCCCTGATCAAAACCGTCAATTCCAAAAGCCCAAGGATTTGTGCGTACAAACAAGCTTGAACCACCGCGGTCTTCCTGCCACCATTGGCGGACAGTTGTTGAATCGTGAACAGAAGTTGTTGTTACAGAAAGATATGTTACTTCATTAAGAGGAACATATGGCTGTCCGCCTTCTTTCCAGCGTCTTGTCCATCTGCTTACGCGAAGTCCAAGAATTCCGTTCTTTTCCATAACATGAGGAAGACATGGAAGTTCTGCACCCAAATCTTCTCCACAAGGAACCATATCAACAGAATTTGTAAGGGTAGAAAGAATTTCATCTGACTGAGTTTCCCATAATTTATTCTGTTCCCATTCCTTTCCTTCCATGAGCCCTTTTAATGCGCCTTTTTCGCCGTCATTCAAAGAACCCCATGCAGTTGAAGTGTAATATGTCCATACAGGAACAAAATGATCCGGTGTAACTTCGATTAAACAGCGGTTCTGCCATGCTTTACTCAAAGCATCTTTACAACGCTGCTGAGCATCTCCTTCGCAGAAGGCACTCAAATCTGATTCATAAATATCTTTGTCACCAGTAATTGTAGATTTGAAAAGCCACAATTCTTCGTTACCAATTCTGTCCATAAATTTTGAAAGAATTGCCGTTGCTGTCTGATGGTTCCATGTGATGTCTTCGATTAAACCTGTATGAACATGTGGCTGACTCAACCAGCGGATACGGCCGTCATCAAACCCGATATTGTGCAAATCTGTTCGGCTCATCGGCACGTAAGGAACTGTGTGTCCCAAAACAGCTGTTGTATCTCGAGCTGGAATTGCCCAAATGCGGAAGAATCCAAGTATATGGTCAAGGCGGTATGCTCCGTAATATTGTTCAGCATTCTTTAAACGGTTAATCCACCAGTCGTACTTGCGGGCCTTTAAGTTTTCCCAATCGTAAGTAGGGAATCCCCAGTTCTGACCTGTCGGGTTTTCACCATCCACAGGAGAACCTGCACGTAAATTGTGATTGAAGATATCCGGTTCACTCCATGCGTCACAGCTGTCTTCGTTCATCAAAATAGGCATATCGCCTTTAAGAATGATTCCTGCTTTTTTTACAGCATCTGTTGCTTTTTTAAACTGGTCTCCGGCAACCATCTGAACCCACGCAAAGAACAAATGATCTTTTGCCATTTTTTTGTCGTTCCAGCGTGCTTTAATTTCTTTAGCTGGTAAAAGCTGGTCTTCTTTTTTCCATTCTTTCCAGGAAGCCTGATTGTATTTTACCTTGAGGTTTTTATAAACGGCATAACTCAAAATCCATGGATTCTTCTTAATCCATTTTGCAAGAGCTTCGTCTGCTTCACCTGTTTTAGCTACTTCTGTAGTTTCATAGAGCTTTCTAAGAAGAGATGTTTTCGCATCAAGAATTCCCTGATACTTGTATCGACCTGTCGGACTGTAAGGAAAATCCTTAATCATTTTGTCGTATTCTTTTTTGAAATTAGAATCTGATTTATAAAGGCCTTCGAATTCAGCAACCGCTTTAATATCAATAAAAATCGGATGAAGAGCAAAAGCACTCAATCCGCTGTATGGACTAGACTGTGTTCCTGTATCATTTACCGGCAAAAGTTGAAGAAGTGTAAATCCCGCTTTTTTACAGAATTTTGCAAATTCCGGTAAATCTGTATATTCACCAATAACGGTGCCGTCTTTTTTTGTTGTGTAAATTGCTCCCAAAGGAATGGAAGTGCCTATAGATTTTTGTAATGTTTTCATATTCCTACATTATAACACGAGTTTCTTTAAAGATGTTTAAAAATCCCACTTTTAAAATCAAATATTGAATTATTTTTCCAGTTATATAATAACGGTCATTGAGCCTCTCGAAATGACCTGAAATGATGGTTTCGAGAGCCCTTCGAGAACCTCAGGGACCACCTCAACCATCGCAAATTAAATGGCATTGCACTATTTTTATTGTTATTGATATACTAATTCCATGCAGGAAAACCCAAGAAATATAAAAGCACAGCAGATTCGCGATGTAATACGCTACATTCAGCACTTTAAAGATGCGACTCTCGTTATTTATCTGGACGATGAAGTAATCGATTCTCCTCTTTTTTCAAGCCACATTCGGGATATTGCTATTATTCATCAGGCTGGAATAAAAGTATGTATCGTTCCTGGTGCACGAAAACGTATCGACGAAATTCTGTCGGCTTCAAATATTTCATGGGAATACAAAAACGGCGTACGAATCACAAGGGAAGATGCAATTCCACAAATTAAAATGGCCGCCTTTGATATTTCGAATATCGTAATGACTAGCCTTGCAGCACACCAGATAACTGCAACAATTGGAAACTGGGTACGCGCCCGTTCAAAAGGAGTTTTAGATGGAACTGATTTTGGAACTGCCGGCGAAATTGACCGCATTCAAACAGAGGCTATCCGAAACACTTTAGCCAACGGCTTTATCCCGATTTTTCCATGCATTGGATGGAATTCCAGCGGAAAGCCTTACAATATTTCTTCTGTAAGTCTCGCAAAAGAAATTGCAATTAATCTAAAAGCCGAAAAACTATTTTTCGTAATGAAAAATGCTGAAATCAGCAACAAATCCTTTTCCATTCCGGAAGAAATCGGGCTTTCAGAATTCGGCGATATTCCGGCAATGAATTTAAAAGAACTGGAACTTTTCCTTGAATCAAACAAAGACAGTGAACATAAAAAAATTATTTCCCTGTTAAACGCGTCAAAAGAAGCCTGCAAAAATGGAGTAGACCGTTCCCACATTTTGAACGGATCCATCGAAGGCGCCCTTCCATGCGAAATATTCAGTGATTTAGGTTCCGGAACCATGATTTACTCTTCTGACTATGGAACCATGCGTCCTATGCAATTAAATGATATTCCAGCAGTACTTTCTGTGATGAATCCATTTATTGCAAAAAAGATACTTTTACCGCGCACCGAACAATCCCTTTCCGAAAATATCTCCGACTACATCGTATACGAAATCGATGGCGGTATTCGTGCCTGTGCGTCTCTTCACGTTTATGACGAATCTCAGGCAGAAATTGCTGGTATCGCCGTTGATTCATCGTTCTCGAACCTTGGAATTGGACCAAAACTTATTGAATACCTTATTTCCCGCGCAAGAGCTCAACACTTAAAAAGCGTTTTCATTCTTACAACTCAAACTTCCGATTGGTTTGAACATCTCGGCTTTACAGCAGATTCTGTTGAATCACTTCCTCAGGAACGACGTTCAATCTGGACCCCGGAACGAAACAGCAAAGTATTCCGTCTGAAAATATAAAAAGGGCTGCCCGAAAAAAAGTTATTGCGGTGGTTGAGCCTGTCGAAACCTCCGGTCAAGAAAGTTGCTTTCTCAACCTAAACAAATTTCGACAAGTCCTTCAACATGCTCTGCACTGAACTTTTTGAACAACCCTTTTTTATAAAAGTTTATCTATTAGAACTTATTCAAAGTTACATCGAATGCAATGTATGAAGCAGGTGGAATTACTCCCGGATAACCCTGTTCACCATATGCCATATCTGGTGGCAATACGATTGTACGGCTTTCACCTTTCTGCATATCCTGAACCATGATATCAAATCCTGGTATCATCTGTCCTGCACCTGTATTAAAATCCAAGTCACCGCGACCAGCAGACTGATCAAATACTGTTCCGTCTACAAGATATCCTTTGTATGCAACATAAACGTGCTTTCCCTTTCCACATTTATCACCGCTTCCAGCTTTTGTAGTCTTGTAGTAAATTCCATCTGCAGATTTTGTAAATCCAGGGAATTTCTTTTCAACTTCTGCAATCTTTTCCTTGTATTTTGCTTCTTTTGCTGCCACAGCCTTAGCAGTTGCTTCTTTTGCATAAGCATCCCATTCTGCCTGACCAGCCTTAAATGCTTCTGCATCTGCACCTTGACGAATAATTTTTACACTCTTAATTTCATCGCCCTGAGCAACAGCGTTTACAACGTCCTGGTCAGCATCTGTTACAACATGACCAAAAATTGTATGCTTTCCGTTGAGCCATGGAGTTTCAACGTGAGTAATAAAGAACTGGCTTCCGTTTGTGTTTGCACCAGCATTTGCCATTGCAAGGTAACCAGATTTATCAAACTTATAAGGTACTTCTTCGTCAGCAAATTTATATCCTGGACCGCCAGTACCATTTCCACGAGGATCTCCACCCTGAATCATAAAATCTTTAATTACACGGTGAAATTTAAGTCCATCGTAAAAGTGTTTGCCCTTTGCTGCATCAAGAGTACCTTCTGCAAGGCCAACAAAATTACATACTGTCAAAGGAGCATCTTTGTAATAAAGTTCCATTACAATCTGACCCTTGCTAGTATCCATTACGGCAAAAAGACCGTCTTTTCCTTTGATTGCATCCATACCGTTTCCCTTTCCTTTTGAAGCACAAGCTCCATTCAACAAAATTAATGCACTAAAAAGCGCTGTAAATAATATCTTTTTCATATTTCGATTTACTCAATCCTGTTTTTATTTAAATCTTTTTAAGAACCATCTGTAAATGGCATCCATTCGCACAGTCATAGAATCTTGAATCTGTGCACGAACGCCTGGAATACTCTTTGCGTCGATATCAGTTGAAAGATAAAGAAGAAGATTGTCACCCAAATCGATGCACATAACATTCATCTTCATTTTTTCAGTCATTACTGCATTAACGCCAAGCATTCCCATTGGAATCTGATTTACAAATGTAACAAGAAGAACATTTCCTTCACAATAATAGTTCAACAAATATTTTGTATCGCCAAAAGTGTGATCATGCTGGTAAGCATAAACTTTTAATCCGTTTACATCGCCTTCCAATGGATCTGGAATTGGTGTAAAAGAACCAGGATATTCGATTGCAAAACATTTTTTATAAAGAATGTCTTCTTTTTTTCCATTGTGAATATATTTCATTCCTTCCATTCCGCTGATTTTTCGGAAAAGAACAGAAATAGTATCGATATTTACTTTTGAAACATCATCAGTAAGCTCTGTTTTTGGAATCAAATATAAAAATTCAGCAAGAAACGGAACTCCAGAAGCATTTGCACATTTTAAGTTAGACTTAATCTGACTGCTGTACACAGTTTCTGGAACCATGCTCATTGTTGTATCTTTTTTCTCGTGAATCAAAGATACATTTCCTGTTGAAATAAGCTGATCCACATACTTAGAATCAACAATTTCTTTTAAGGACTGAGCACTAATTGAACTAACTAATGTAAATCCCAAAAAAACAATTGAAATAATTTTTTTCATCTCTTCTCCAAAAAAAAATTATCTTTCGAATCCCTTGTAAATTACGCGAACCTGTTTGTAAAGTCCTTCACCTTCTGATTTTGTATCGATATCAGGAATATCATTCAATGTAGTATGAATAAGACGGCGTTCAAAAGGATTCATTGGTTCAAGCAAAATTGATTTATGTGACTGGTGAACTTTGTCAGCAGTTGTATATGCAAGGCGAACCAAAGATTCTTCGCGGCGGATACGATAGTTTTCTGTATCCAAAATTACGCGGATTTCTTCGTGTCCAAGACGACCAGCATAGATGTTTGCCAAAAGCTGCAATGCATCAAGATTTTTACCTTTGCGTCCAATCAAAATTGAAGAACTCTGTGAATCAAGTTTAATTCCAAGCTTCTTTTCTTCACGGAAAACAACTTCAACCTTTGCTTCATAACCCATTTTTTCAACAACAGTTTTTACAAAGTCCAAAAGTTTTTCTTCGAATTCTCCTTTTGGAAGTGGATCTGCAACAACTTTTGAAGCAGCTGCAAAAGATGAACTCATAGAGCTTTCGTCTTCATCTCCAATTGTATGAACAGCAATTTTTACATATCCATTCTTAAAAAGACTTTTTTTCTGAGATTCCAAAATTTCAACATCAAACTGGTCTCTCTGCAATCCAAGTTCGTTTACTGCGTTTTCGATTGCTTCTTTTTCTGTCTTACCTTCAAATTCGTAAGTCATTTATATACTCCTATTTTTTAGTATTATTTTTTATTTTTAACAGCCATTTCTGCTTTTTTCTGTTTCATTATCTTGTTTATAATTATCTGCTGACCCATCTGGAACAAGTTACTTACAGTCCAGTAAAGAAGAAGCCCTGCAGGTGCATTATAGAACATTGCAAAGAACAAAATCGGCATAACATACATCATCATCTGCATCTGAGCCTGAGAAGTTCCAGGAGCAGTTGTACCACCATTTCCTGTAATTTTTCCGAATAACAGCTGAGAAGCAAGATAGATAAATGGCAAAATTCTTACCTGATTTCCAAAATATGGAATATCAAACTTCAAAGTATGAACTGTATCACCTGAAGAAAGGTCTTCAATCCAGTGAGGAATGAAACTTGAACCACGGAATTCAAAGTAATTATTGAACAAATTATACATTGCAAACAAAATAAGGAACTGAACAAGCATAGGAAGACATCCGCTCATCGGATTATAATTTGCGTCCTTATAAAGTTTTGCCATTTCTTCCTGAAGTTTTGGCTGATTATCTTTGTACTTAGCCTGCAAAGCCTGCATTTTTGGCTGGATTTCCTGCATCTTCAATGTTCCAAGTGACTGTTTCTTTGTAAATGGGAACATCAAAAGCTTAATGAAAATTGTCATAAGAATAATCGAAACACCCCAGTTATGAACAAACTTGTTGATGATTTCCATTATCCATTTAAGGATAGTTTCCAACCAGCCAAGCCATCCATTTGAATTAAGACATTCATTCAAATGAAGTCCGCTTAAGCCCCATGTATTTCTTTCTGCAAGATTGAAGATTTTAAGTGATTTTTCATCCTTTGGACCAAAATACATGTAGTATGAATCTTTTACATCATTTTCATTAATTGGATTTCGTACAAGAATTGCCTGTGCATTTGCATAATCATTTGTTTCTATGAGGGTAGAGTAATAAGAAATTCCCATCTTTTCTGAATTTTCAGGAATAATAAGCTGTGTAAAATATTTTCCTGCAATTCCGTTCCAGATGTAAGATTTTACTTTGTCGTAAGGTTTGAACTGTTTTGTGCCCAGAACCTGTTTTTTAGATTTTCCACCATTGAACGTAATAAACTGGCGGTTTTCATATCGGTTCAACTTTGGATTAAAATGTGGCCCCATCTGAGGAGCTGTTCTCAAAGTGTAAGAAAGATTATTAATTCCATCACCATGAAGAAGAACATCCAGTTTGAACATATAACTTTCCGTATCAAAAGTATATCTTTTTCCAAGAATGAATTTTGCGGTTG
>CAMHIV010000056.1 GCA_946185185.1 uncultured Treponema sp.
TATTCGAAGATATCGTTATGCTCGACGACCGTGCTATTCAGAAGGTACTTCGCGAAGTCGATACACAGGAACTTTCAAAAGCCCTCAAGTCGGTTGATACTGAAGTTCAGGATAAAATCTTCCGCAATATGTCTAAGCGTGCCGCAAGTATGCTTAAGGAAGATATGGAATTCATGGGACCTGTCCGCTTGAAGGATGTTGAAGAAGCTCAGCAGAAGATTGTATCTACAATCCGACGACTTGAAGATTCCGGTGAAATCGTTATCGCTCGAAGCGGTGAAGACGAACTTGTTCAGTAGTTTCTGGTGTTTTAGAAGAATTGGAGTTTTAGATGGCAAAGCAGGTATTCAGACCAAATGAGATAAAAGTTAAGGAAGTTGAAAAGAAATTTTCTCTTCCATTGATTCATGATTTTGCGCCTCCTCCTGTTGAAGAAGAAGTTGTAGAGGAAGTGTATGATGGTCCTACTGCTGAAGATATTCGAAAAGAAGCTGAAGCCTTTAAGAAAGGTTGGGAAATAGAAAAGCAGCATATGATGGATGAAGCTCAGAAACAGGCTTCAGAAATCGTTGCAAAAGCCCAGGATGAAGCTCTTACAATTAGTCAAAAACAAATTGAAGATTCTGAAGCTGCAAAGGCTCAGGCTCAGGCTCAGGCAGATCAGATTGTTGATAATGCCCGCAAAGAAGCAGAGCAGATTATTCAGAATGCTCATGCAGAAGAAGAAAAAATTAAGTCAGAGGCCTCTGAAAAGGGTTATGCTCAGGGCAGGGAAGACGGCTTAAAAAGCGGCGAAGAAGAAATTAATCGCATAACTGAGAGAATGCGAAAAATGCTCGAAGCGATTATGAATCGCCGTGAAGAAATTTTACGCGAAACTGAACAGCAGATTGTTGAACTTGTAATTCTAATGACGCGGAAGGTTGTAAAAATCATTTCTGAAACTCAGAAAACAACTGTTGTAAGCAATGTTCTTGCAGCTTTGAAAAAAGTTAAGACTCGCGGTAATGTTGTGCTTCATGTTAATACAGAAGATTTAAAAATTACCAGTGCAAATACAAATGAATTTATAAAGCGCATCGAAAATATTCAGGGAATCACCGTTATGGAAGATTCTACAGTTGAAAAAGGCGGCTGTATTGTTGAAACAGACTTTGGTGCAATCGATGCTCGAATCGCAAGTCAGCTTAGTGAACTTGAAAATAAGATTCTTGAAGTTTCACCGGTAAAGAGTATTTCAAAAAATCCTTCTGATTCGGAATAGCAGGAGGATTGAAAAATGCCGGATTCTTTTAATTTTGGAAAATATCTGGATTTAGTAAATGAAGCGGAATCAATCATGTATGTTGGTTATGTAACCGCTGTAAATGGACTTGAAATTTTAAGCCGTGGCCCGGTTGCACAGATTGGTGAAGTTTGTTCAATTAAACTTCCTTCTGGTGGAACTCTTATGGCAGAGGTTGTTGGGCTTAATGAAAAAACTGTCCGGCTAACTGCCTACGGAGATACAAAAGGTATTGAAATCGGCTGTGAAGTAACAGGTTCAGGAAAGCAGCTTCAGGTTCCTGTTGGCTGGAATCTTTTGGGACGTACAATTAATGCTGCCGGAAAGCCGATTGATGGTCTGGGTGAACTGGAACCTGAAACTTATTATCCGGTAATTGCGCCTGCCCCAGATTCAATGAAAAAGCCTCTTATTAACCGTCGTATTACAACCGGTGTAAAAGCAATTGATTCTATGCTTACCATGGGAAAAGGTCAGCGTATCGGTATTTTTGCGGGATCCGGCGTAGGTAAATCAACTTTGCTTGGTTCTATTGCTAGAAATACAAATGCGGATATCAATGTAATCGGTCTTGTTGGTGAACGCGGCAAGGAAGTTCCTGAGTTCATAAATAACGATCTTGGACCGGAAGGTTTAAAGCGTTCGGTAATTGTTGTTGCAACCGGTGATGAGCCTTCTATTTGTCGTCTTCGTGCAGCTCAAGTTTGTACTGCAGTTGCCGAATATTTCCGAGATCAGGGAAAAGACGTTATGCTGATGATGGACAATGTTACCCGATTTGCAAAGGCTCAGCGCGAAATCAGCCTTGCGAACGGAGAGCCTCCTGCTCAGAATGGCTATACACCTAGCGTTTTTGATGCAATTCCTAAACTTCTTGAACGGACAGGAAATAATGATAAGGGTTCCATAACAGCTTTTTATGCAGTTCTTGTAGATGGCGATGATATGAATGAACCTATTGCTGATACAGTTCGTGGTGTTCTTGACGGTCATATTGTTTTGAGCAGAAAACTAGCTTCAGCATATCATTATCCGGCAATCGATGTGCTTTCTTCGATAAGTCGAAACGCCACTGATGTAATTGGTAAAACAACCCGCAAAGCAGTTGCACGAGTTCGGGAATTGATGGCGCTTTATCAGAATAATATTCAGATGATTAATACAGGTATCTATGTAAAGGGGACTTCGGCTTCTATCGATGAAGCAATTGATTTTCATGAAAAGGTTGAAGTTTTCTTAAAGCAGGAAAAGGATGAAGGTTTTTCTATGAATGAAACACTGGATATGCTTTCTGAACTTACCGGAATGGAGCTTCCTGATTCTGATTACGCTGAAAATCCGCTGGAAGCGGGTCGTCTTGCACTTAGAAAATCAGGTGAATAATGAAGAAATTCATTTTTGAACTTGAAGAAATTCTTAACGTACGAGCTTTTGAACAGCAGCAGGCTGAAGTTGAACTAGGAAAAGCTTTGGCTGAAGAGCAGAGAATTCAAAATCAATTAGATAATCTTGCAATGAACCAGATAAAAACTCAGAAGGAAATGAAAGGGAGTACGAACTTTCAAGACATTGCAAATGCTTCTCAGTTTTATACTTATGTACGGAATCAAAAGGAAAAACTTCTTTCAGAACTGACGCAGGCAAAAATAATTACCGAAGAAAAACGAAATATTCTAAAATCTGCAATTCAGAAAACTGATGCCTTAAAAGATTTAAAAGAACAGCAGTTTTATGAATTTAAGGAAGAGGCTAAGCGCCGGGAACAAATTGAAATGGACAATATCGTTACCGGACGCTTTAAGCCGAAAGTTTAGTATTTGAATGCCGAACCACCTATGAATTCCCGCATGATGGATCTTGGTGGTACCGCAGTTGGTGCAATAGAACAGAATTGTTCAAGGAAGTGCAGAAGACGGCATGCTTCAGAATATTCTGGTTCACATGGCTTTACGCATTTTAAAAGTGGTTCTGCATAAACCTTAAGAACACTCAATTCATAGTCCAAAGCTGTGTTGAGTACAGCATCCGCATTGTTCGAGAATGGGAAAATGTACTGTGCTTCACCACGGCGAACACTTGGCCACATTGCAATAGTTCCTGCAGCAGGTTTGCCGCGGAACTGAGAATCTCGTACTATGCGCCGGATAAGGCGGTTGTCGCTGGTTGGTATTCGGTTGTGGTCATCAAGGTTAAGCTGTGTAAGCGCAGAAAGATAAATTTTGAATTTATATTCTGCAGGAACTTTTGGAGTAAGTTTGTCGTTAAGCCCGTGAATTCCTTCCATAATCAAGATTTCGTGCTCTTTCAAATGCATCTTGTTTTTTTCGTTGAAGCTTTGAGTTCCTGTTGAAAAGTTGTAGGTTGGAATGATTACTTCTTTTCCGGCAAACAAATCTACAAGGTTTTTGTTTAAAAGCTCTACGTCAAGCGCTTCAAGACATTCGTAATCTGGTTCTCCATTTTCATCTACTGGAGTTCTTGAATGATCTACATAATAGCAGTCAAGACTGATTACTTTTGGAATATAGCCCAATGCCTGAAGTTCAAGTGCAAGTTTTTTTGAAGTAGTTGTTTTTCCAGAGCTTGAAGGACCTGCGATAAGAACTACGCGGACAGTTTTTCGTTCTGCAATCTGGCTTGCAATATCCGAAATACATTTTTCCTGAAGGGTTTCTGTAATATCGATAAAATCATTGATTTTCCGGGTGATGATAAGCTCATTTAAACTGGCAACACTTGTAACGCCAAGCCGCTTTCCCCAGGTTTTGTATTTCTTGTAAAGCTCAAAAAGCTTTGGTTGATCCACGAAATCCGGAATCTTTGTCTGATCGTTGGATTTTGGGAATCTTAAAAGGAAGCCTTCTCTGTATTGCATCAATTCAAAGTGCTGGAGCATTCCTGTAAATGGAACAAGAGGTCCAAAATACAAGTCACTAAAGTCAGAGATGGTATTGATTCGGACTCTTGGAGGGCAGTTGTAGTTCATCTGTTTTCTGGTTTCTGTAAGTCCTGATTTTTCAATCAATTCTACAGCTTCGTCATATGAAACAAATGAAGATTCTACCGGCAGGTTCATCTTTACCAGTGCCTTCATTTCCTGTTCCATTGCTTTGATATCGGCTTCATTTATTGGATTTTCTGTGTCCAGGGTGTAGTAGTATCCGCTTCCCAAGCTGTGTCCAACCAGAAGGCGGTGATTCGGATAGATGTGGTAGGCTGCAGTTGCAAGCAAAAGACAAAGAGAACGGCGATAAATTGCAATTCCTTCTTTTGAATCGTATAGAACTGGTTCAACCTTTGCGCTGTACTTTAAATGCTTTTCCAGAGAATAAACCTTGTTGTTTATTTTTACTGCATAAATACTGTCTTTAGGGACTTCAAAATTTTCAAGAATGTCTGAGATTCTGGTTCTGTAGGCTGTTTCCATAACTTTTCCATTTGGAAACGTAATTTTAATTTTCTTTTCGTCCATAATAGAGCCTCCGATGATGTAGAATTATATGTGCCTATTTTACATCACATTTCCCATATGTCAAAAAAATAAGGTGTTTTGCTCATTTGACATTATATTTTCTTTATTCTATTGTTAACGGATTATATTTAAAATAAAATTCGAGGATAACCATGCTTGAAGAGCTCAAGATGCCGATGTCACAGTTAAAAGACGACATCATGAATGTTTGGAACCGCCTGGATCCGGATTCAATTCAGAAAAAAATAGATGAAAAAATGGCTTTGACAGAAGCTCCTGGATTCTGGGATGACCACGAAAAGGCTGAAAAAGTTATGTCTCAGGTTCGTAAACTAAAGAACCGTGTTGAACCTTGGAAAGAGCTTTTAAATGAATATAACGACATGGAAGCCATGTACGAGCTTGCTGCAGAAAGCGGAGATGCCGCTGACGAAGAAGAAGTACGAACCATGCTCGAAGCTGGAAGAAAAAAGTTTGAAGAATTGAATATTTTGAATCTTCTTTCCGGTGAAGTCGATGATTCTGCAGCCTTTTTAACTATTCATTCGGGTGCCGGCGGAACAGAAGCCGAAGACTGGGCCCGCATGCTTATGCGAATGTATACCCGCTGGGCTGAACGCCACGAATTTAAAATCGAAACGGTTGATGTTCTTGAAGCAGAAGGGGGAATTAAGTCTGTAACCCTTCAGATTGACGGTGATTATGTATACGGACATCTTAAGGGTGAAGCCGGGATTCATCGCTTAGTTCGCATTTCTCCGTTTGATGCAAATGCCCGCCGTCACACTTCTTTTGCGAGTGTTTATGTTTTTCCCGTTCTGGATGATTCTATTGAAGTTGAAATACGCCCGGAAGACTTGCGCGTAGATACTTATCGTGCCGGTGGAAAGGGTGGGCAGCACGTAAATAAAACTGATTCTGCCGTTCGTTTTACGCACCTTCCTACAGGTATCGTTGTTGCCTGCCAGAGCGAACGAAGCCAGATTTTTAATAGACAGGCTTGTATGAGCATGCTTCGTGCCCGACTTTACGAATATTATCGTGAACAGAAAGAAAAGGAAAATGCAAAATTTGGTGCGGAAAAAAAGGATATTTCCTGGGGAAATCAAATCCGCTCTTATGTTTTCCAGCCTTATACAATGGTAAAAGATCACCGCACAAAGTTTGAAAGCGGAAATATTCAGGCTGTCATGGACGGCGATATAGATCAGTTTATGGATTCTTTCCTGCTTGCACAGTGGAAAGGTCTTCCAATGGATTCCGGGGACGAAGACGAAGAAATGTAATTTTTTCTGTATACGATCAATTTTCTCACTGCTTCTGTTTTTTGCGGGTTCATTTATATTTTCCGCAGAAACAGATAACTGGGTTTTGGCTGCAGAAAAATTTTCTTATTCGCAAAAAAATGTGGATCTGGCAATTCAGGCGGCATCAACCAGTTTGCCAAGCCTTGTTCTTGAACAGATTGCAGAAAATCTGGTTCGCCTTCCCCGAGCTCAGGAAATGCAGGATTCAGAACTTTATGCATTGAAATCTGAACGACTTTCTCTTTTTCTTCAGCTTTCAAAGGAAGTAAAGGAAAGGGATTCTGTTTTATTAAACAATTATTCTTCTTCAAAATTAAAATATAAGCTCAGCGCCTACGATAAAAAAATTGCCGAGTTGAATAAAAAGGTAAAAGAAAATCTTGCTAAAAACAGGGAAGTAAGGCGCAAATACGTTGAAATGATTTCTGCAGACGAAGAGCGTGAAAAACGACTTGAAGCCGGGGAAATAATTAAGGAAGAAAAAGAGCAGAAGAATTTTTTTAAGGACTTTCTGTTCGACCATAAAGAAGAAATTCGGAATGTAAAAAATGTTTCCTTCTATAAAGATGATGTTACTTCGCTTTTTGAAGCATCTGCTTCTGCAAAAGACGCAGGTTATTCTTCTTTTGCTTTTGAAAAAGCCTGTGTCGATGCAAAAATTTCGGGGCTTCTTACCGGTGTAATAACTGTTTATGGTTCCTATATTTCTGTTGCAGTAAATATTTACAGTTTTCCGGGTGCAAAAATTATCGCTTCTGCAATGGAAGTTGGCGAAAAAGATGATCTTAAATCTATTGCCATTGGGATTGCCCGGGTGCTTACTCCAAAAATTGCAGACAGTATGCCTGTAGAGGTTGATTTTGAAATTGAACCTGCTGAAGTTCGGAAAAATCTTCAGATAACAGTTGATGATGTAGTTTATAAAAATATCGACGGATTGTTCAGAATGCAGAGCGGGGTTCACCGCATTATGTTTTCGGCTCCCGGCTATAATTCGATTGCAACCAGTTATGCTTTTGTCGGAAACCGTAAATTTCATGTTGCTGCAAAGATGACAAAATCTGACAACGGTTCTGTAAATCTTCATTTTAAGCATCATTATCCAGGAGATGTGTTTGCAAACGGAAAAATATCAGGGAGCCTTACAGAAGAGGAAATTTCCAGTAAAATTACAATCGATGGACATGCAATTTTAGGGCATTTTATCGACGAAAATGGTGAAACCGCAGATTTTTTTATTCCTGAAAAAATTATGACAGAAGATAACAATCTTCTTGTGAGGGTAAAAACTTTTAACCGAAGTGATTATATCGAAAAACGCAGAAAGATGATGTACATAAGTTATAGTGCGTTAATCGTTTCGCTTATGCCGACATTTTACTGCTACGGAAACTCATATGCTGCTTCCCGCGGTTATAATTACGATTATGGCGTTTCCTATGACGATGCGATTGCCTGGCAGAATGCTTCCAATATTTGTACAGGTATAAGTGTTGCAATCGGAGCCTGGTGGATTTATGAATTGGTTCGTTATCTGCAGTCTGCAAATACAGTTCTTCCTGTTTCTGCTCATTCTGTAAGTGAAAAGAAGCTTGCAAAGGTAAAAATAAAAGAAGAAAAACGAATGGAAGTATTGCGCCAGAAAAAGCTTAAAAAAGAGCTGAAAACTGCTGAAAATGAATCGGCAGAAGTTCCTGAGTCAACGGATAATACAGAGAAAAAAGAAGATATATCAGAAAGTAGTGAGGTAGAAACAAATGGCTAAAATATCATTTTCCGAAAAAATAAAGAATCTTTTTAAGGCATCTGCAATCGATAATGATTTTTTTGAAGAATTGACAGACAATCTTATCGAAGGTGATGTTGGTGCAAAAAATGCCTTTGAAATTTCTGAATTACTAGAGCAGGAATGTAAAAAAAATCATCTTACTGAAGAAGCTGATGTAAAAAAAGCGTTGAAAAATATTCTTCTTTCTTATGTCCGCCAGATTGATTTGCAGCCGGAAAAAGAAGGTGTAAACATCTGGATGGTTCTTGGTGTAAATGGTGTTGGAAAAACTACGAGTGTTGCAAAACTCGGTGCATTTTTTAAGAAAAGCGGACTTGAAAATGTGGTTCTTGCAAGTGCCGATACATTCCGTGCGGCTGCAATTGAACAGTTGAATATGCATGGCGAAAAAATTGGTATCAGGGTTGTAAGTCATCAGCATGGAAGCGATCCTGCGGCCGTGGTTTTTGATGCCGCAGAAGCTTGTGCATCGAAAGGTTCTGGTCTTGTGCTTGCAGATACTGCGGGGCGCCTTCACAATAAAGAAAACCTTGTGCGTGAGCTTCAAAAGATAAATAAAATCTGCATGGAAAAGGCAAGTTCCGGCTGTTATAAAAAAATTCTTGTAGTTGATGCAACTACCGGTCAGAATGCGCTTCGCCAGGCAGAGGCATTTAATGAAGCTGTTGGTCTGGATGCGGTTATTCTTACAAAATACGATTCAACTGCAAAGGGCGGCGTGGCTGTTTCCGTTGGAAAAGAATTGGGAATTCCTTTTGCTTTTGTTTGCAATGGCGAAAAATACGAAAATATTCGCCCTTTTGATGCGGAAGAATATGTTAATTCCTTTGTAGGACTGTAATTTTAGGATTCGATTTGAAAAAGTTTTTTATTGCTTACATTTTATCTGCAATATTCTCGTTTTTTCCTCTGCATGCGCAGGACCGGGTTTGTGAATATTTTTACGCGATGCTCCGGTATGAACTTTGCGGCTCGATGAATAAATCCTACGAAGAAAGCCAGAAAATTTCGAGTTTTTACTGCGTCCAAAAAACTGCTTCTTTTTTTTCACAGACTGTATGGACCTTTGAAAATGGAGCAGTCCTTCTTGCGGATTTTGTTTTTCCGGAGCAAACAGGATTAATTTTATCGAGTTTGAAAAATGATTCGTATATGGATTCTGGTGTGTGGATTTCTTCGCTTTTGGAAGGTTCGTCCGGCGATTTTATAATTCGCCGCCCGGATGAACTTAATCATTCTCAGAAAGAACTTGCATCCATAATCGAAGCTGATGAATTGCAAAGTACGGATGAATTTTCTGTTGAAAGTGAAAACTATAGTTCTTCCCCGGATTTTTTTGATAATCAAAATTCTTCTGTGAGGGTTGTAAAAAATCCGGATAATGCGCTGGTGTTCTATTCCTATACAGACGAATTTATGAGTTTTCAGCAGGATGAAGACAAACGGGTCGTTATTCGCGGTGATAACAATCGTTTTTTAAGGCTGTTTTTTGACGATTCAATGAGGCTTCAGAAAAAAGAACTTTGGAATTATACGAAAAATGTAGATTCTTCTTCAATTTCGTATGTTCAAAAATATGAATACAAGGGTGAATCGGCAGTTCCTTTTTTAAGCGAAATAAAAGAAGAAGAAAAAAAATCAATTTTGGAGTATGATGAAAAGGGAAGGGTTTATAAAACTACGATTTATTCCATTGAAGATGGAAAAAGTTATAAAGATAGTTTAACTACCTGGAAATTTTCTGGAGATGGAAAAGTTTCTGAAAAGTATTACGAAAAGTATTCCTACAGAAATAACAAGGCTCATTCACTGATTTCTACGGATTCTAAAAAAGAAGTTTATGAATATAAAGTGGATGAGAAAACTCCAGACTATTATTATTATGAAAATAATGAGCTGAGGATGAAAACCGAATATTCTGCCGGGGATGAGTACGTTACTACCACTTATTTTGACGGTGGCTTTATGGTTGAATCCTATTATAAAAATGATTTTAGAATTAAGGATTTATTCTACGTGAATGGAATCATAAAAAGGACGAAGATTTATGAAAACTAAAAAAAACTTGCTTGCTTCTATTCGTTGGATTTATGAAGTTTCCAGTCGCTTCGCTCGAATCGATCGGAAGGGGCGTTCAGCTGTAACAACTTTTTTAGCGACTCTCGGAATTTGTTTTGGAGTCATGACTTTAATCTCTGTTCTTAGTGTTATGAACGGTTTTCAGCAGACTTCTATACTTCCTATTCTGGAGATTTCTTCCTGGCACATGAGAGCTTCTGAAATCCCGGAAGAGCAGTTTACCGATTTTATTGATTATTGCGATGAAAATCCAAAAATAAAGCTTGTTTCTCCATTTTATGAATCTCAGGCTCTTATGGTTGGTCGCCGGGGAAAGCAGGCTTCCGGAATCGTTCGTGGAATTAATTCTGATCTTATGGAATTGGATTCTGGTTTTAGAAATGAACTTTCCATTGTTTCCGGAAAATTTGATTTTTCCGAGGAAAATACAATTGTTCTGGGAAGCAAACTTGCAAATGCTCTTGACTGCATTGTCGGTGATACAGTGAATCTTATGGCTCTTAGCGGCGGAAAGGATGTTTCGCTTATTTCCCAGGATAGAAAGTTTAAAGTAGCCGGAATTTTCCGGTCTAGTTATGAAGACATTAATTACAGCTATGCATTTATTTCTCTTGGTGACGCGCAAAAATATTTTGGTTCCGATGCAAAACCTGTATACGGCGTAAAGCTTACTGATTACGAAGATGATGTTTCTGCTATGCTTCAGGTAAAAACTGCGTTCCCAGATGTAAAACTTCTCTCCTGGCGGGAATACAACCGCTCATTTTTCGGTACTCTAAGAATCGAAAAAAATATTCTCATGCTTTTGGTCTGCATTATTTTTATAGTTGTAGGAATAAACATCTATAACGGAATGCGCCGTCTTGTTTTTGAGCGGAGTCAGGAAATCTCTATTCTTTCTGCTCTTGGCGGAACTAAATCTGAAATTAAAATGATTTTTATTTTGCGTGGATTTACAAGCGGATTAATCGGTTCTCTTTTTGGAGCGGTTTTTGGAATTCTTATAAGCGCGAATATCAGACAGATTTTTCTTGCCGCCTCGGACATAATGTATTATTTGCAGTATTTCTTTATAATG
>CAMHIV010000057.1 GCA_946185185.1 uncultured Treponema sp.
GCAATCCAGAGATACGGCCTTAATGTGAACTCATATATCGAAGCAACTTACGAGCTTGGTCATCTTTACCTTACTCAGAAGAAATATGACGAAGCAGTTGTGCGATTTACAGAGATCCAGATGCTTTACGATGAGGCAGAATCAGGAACACTTCCAGCTTCGTATAAAAAGCTCATTGCAATCAACATGGAAAGAATTCCTGAAAAATACAAACCTGCAACTACAGTAGAAGAATAAATTATCTTCCACGTTTACCCTTGTCGTCAGGTGTTATTATCGCATCGATAGAAATATTTTTTTCGGCGGCAAGGTTCATGACTAGTTCTTTTGAATATTTTCCACTCATACGCGGCTTTGGATGGGGTTCTGCATCACCTATCAAAATTACCTTCTTTTGAGCATCTTCATTCCACTTATAGAATTCCATTGAAGCATACAAAGCTTCATAAACAGCTTCCGGTATATCGCCGCCTTCTGTACCCTTAATCACAAAAGCGTTTAAATTCTTTTCAAACTCTTTTATATCGCGGGTAAAATTAAAGAATTTTACTGGAAGTCCCTTGTAGCGGAAATTATCCGGATAATCGCGGTAAAGCAAAAGCCCCAGTCGAATCGAATCAAATTGCTTTAATTCTTCTACAAGCCGAGGAACCCATTCCTTTCGAAGCTGTTCGATATCGTCCAGCATACTTCCGGTTGCATCTATTGCAAAAACAACATCAACATTACGCTTTGGATTTATGGAATTCAAAGCATTCATAATATCGTCGACAATTGTTTCCGGTCCCTTTGAATATGTTAGAAAATCAGAAATTTCTCCAAACTTTTCCGTAGCAACCGGATTATAATCGTCGGTAAGAATCGGGATTACTTCCGGCTCCTTGATCTCAGGTTCAACAGGCGCCTTTTCTTCTATAACCACAGGCTTTTCTTTGTGAATCACAACCGGTTTTCCTAAATCAAACATGTAGGCATTGTCATAATATTCACCGGTATAATCTCCGTATTTTTTTTCAAATGAACGGACATTGATAAAAGTTCCTCGGCCAATTGTTACAGTTCCATTTCTGGACCAGGGATAACCGTATTCCATTTTATACGGAATGTAGATATGAAAAGCTTCGCCAAACTGTTCATCTTTTTCGGGAGTCGAATCAATCAAACTGAATTTTCCATTTAGATAACGGACTTCATCACCATTTATCTTGTTGTATTCCAAGGCGCGGTATGCGTAGTTATCCTCTTTTCCTTCCGGGTCTTTTGTTGTTTCAACAAGCATAATGGATTCTACATCCGGCAATTTTCGAACATACAAATGATATCCCCTGATTGTTGCAAAATCTTCTCCACCATCCGGGACAAGGCGAATGTCCGACGGTCTAACAAGAAGTTTGCTTTGTGCCGAAAGACAGAAACCAGAAAAAATTAATAGATAAAAAATGGTAAAAATTATTCTTCTCATGTTTAAAATATCGGCAAAAAAAATATTCAATCTTATTGTAAAACTAAAATTATTCATTGAAAAATCGTTGTCCGGTGGGTATAATAATTCCATTGTGGATGGGAAAGAAGTAGACAACAATCAGGCGTTTACAGAAGTCAGCATTTCTGAATTCTACGATAAAGAAGATAATTCGTCTGAACAGCAAAATGAAGGTATCGTAATATTAACGGCAAAAGAGGAAGAGCTGTACAATCAGTTATTGCCGTTACTCGAAGAAGCCGCTCCAGACCGGGCTTTTGCAATCAAACAGCGAATGAAAGATTTGCACAAGCTTATTGCGTCTATCGCAAGGTTTCCTTCTCTTTTGGAGCGCAGTGATTTGCCGGGTGGAATTCGCACACCAGAACTCCTTATAGATTCTCTTATTAAACACCAGGACAAAGGCGATACAACTCTTCAGCTTCCTTCAAAAGCCATGCTTGGAAAAGCCTTTATGGTTTCAAAAATCCACACTTTTTCTTCCCTTACAAAATTGAGCATAATGGTTCAGGCACCGGTTGAACTTACAAAGGCACTCCAGCTTGAAACAATTACAATAATGTTTTCCCTAATGGCAGAAGATGTATACCTGAATCTTTTACGAGATACCACCCAGCCGATGGATTTTAGACGCAGTTGGGCACTTTCACTTCTTTTAATTTGGGAACACCGTAACGACCAGACAGTTGAATCGATTGCACCGGTTCTTCAGACCGTTTGGGAAGCCCGCAGAAAACTAGCACCTGCATTTGGAACTATGATGGGAACCAGCGAACTTATCATGATGTCGATGCAGATGGACGAACAGTGGATTCATTTTATCCAGGCAAAGCTTGAAGATCCGGAAGTAAAACAGGCAATGGAAGAATTCCTTTTTGGAATTTCTTTTGAACAGATTGAATTCTTAAAAGGTAAACTCCGAGAACAGGGAATCAGCGCAATCAACCGCGATGAAGTTTCTTCGTTCTTACAGGAACACGTAAAAGCCGATGCAGGTCTTGACTACCGAGACTTCTATTCACTTTATACAATCCGACGAGATAATGCCCGTGCACGAGAAAGAATGAAGCTTCCAGGACCACACAAAACTCTTGAAGACCACTTTATTCAGTATGTAACGGTTCAGAACAAAGAAAAACAAAGCAAAGACGTTTTTGCAAAGTAAATAATTCTCACCCCAAATTAAATCGTGTGTTGAAAATCACATTAAATACGAATATACTGTGAAAAAATCACATTAAGAGTGCCTGTCTGCCAGAGCGATAATTTTACCCACCGACAACCGGACACCCGTTTTTTTAAATAGCAAACTATTTATTGAGGTACATATGGTAATCTTAACATTGAACTGCGGTTCATCATCTGCAAAATACCAGGTTTATGACTGGGACAACAAAGAAGTAATGGCTAACGGTGTCGTAGAGCGCATCGGAATTGAAGGAAGCTGCATTACTCACAAGGCTAAGGGAAAGAAAACAGAAATCGAAAGTCCTTGTCCGACTCACAAAGAAGCAATCGAACTTATCATTAAAGAAATCACAGACCCAGAAGTTGGTGTAATCAAATCTATGGACGAAATTGGAGCTGTTGGTCACCGCGTACTCCATGGCGGCGAAAAGTTCACAAAGTCTGTATTGATTACTCCGGAAGTTCTGGACGGTTTCCGCGAAGTAA
Source organism: uncultured Treponema sp. (assembly GCA_946185185.1). GTDB lineage: Bacteria > Spirochaetota > Spirochaetia > Treponematales > Treponemataceae > Treponema_D. The sequence continues at coordinate 3,158 of CAMHIV010000057.1, forward strand.
TCGACCTTGGACCACTCCACATGCCAGCTAACATCATGGGTATTGAAGCTGCTCAGAAGGTTATGCCGAATGTTCCTCACTCAGCTATCATGGATACAGCATGGCACCAGACAATGCCGGAAGAAACTTTCCAGTACGCAATTCCTCGGGAATGGTACGAAAAATATGCTGCACGTCGCTATGGTTTCCACGGAACTTCATTCCTTTATACAGCTAAACGAGCAGCCGTACTTCTTGGAAAAGATCCAAAAGACTGCAACCTTATTATCTGTCACATCGGAAACGGTTCTTCTATGTGTGCTGTTAAGAATGGTGTCTGCTACGATACAACAATGGGTATCACACCTCTTGAAGGCCTTGTAATGGGAACTCGTTCAGGTGATTTGGACCCGGCTCTTCCATTCTATATCATGAGAAAAACCGGAATGTCTGCTGACGAAATGGACAAGGCTCTCAACAAGAAGTGTGGTTGTCTTGGTATTACAGGAAAATATTCAGACCGCCGCGATATCGAAATCGCAGCTAGCCAGGGGGACAAACTCTGCCAGCTTTCTATCGAAATGGAAGCTCTCCGCATTAAGAAGTACATCGGAGCTTTCATGGCAGAACTCGGCCACGTAGATGCTATCGTTTGGACAGCAGGTGTTGGAGAACGCGGACCTATCACACGCTTCAAGGCTTGCTCTGGTCTTGAAAACTACGGCATTAAGATTGATGCACAGCGCAACGAATGGTCTTTCACAGGTAACGCTGAAACTTACATCCATGCTGATGACAGCAAGACAAAGATTTTCGTAATTCCAACAGACGAAGAGCTTGTAATGACAGAAGATGCATACGCTCTCATGAAGGGAACTTACGACGTTCATACAAACTTTAAGTACAGCTTCCAGAGCCCAGATTATGTAAACAAGGCACGTGAGGAAGGACTTAAGGGTGACTTGGTAAAACGTCCTAATATAGCAAAAATTTTAGCAAGGGATTTGGTAAAATAAGTTGCAAGTTTCGCGACTGGTAGCCAATTTTGATGAAAACTCTTTGAACTCGAAATAAAGACTAGTTACCAACCTTTTAATTGCAGAAATTTCATTTTTCATCGCTTATATATAGTGATGAAAAATGAAAAACTTAAACCAAATGTACGTGAACTTGCCTTAAAACACGGTTTTTCGTTTCCGTCTGATGATGAACTAATCATGATAATTCTGGGCAGCGGAACGAAAGAAATGCCGGTGGAATTTCTGGCAAAAAAAGTTTCTGACATTCTTGAGATTTCAGATGATTCAGAAACCGTAAAAAATCTTCTTTCAATAAAGGGGATGGGACAAAGTAAGGCCCTTGCCATAGCCGCTGCTCTGGAACTTGGACGGCGAAAATATCGCTACAAAGAAGCTGTTATCAAAAAACCCTCTGATATAATTCCATTTATAAGAAATTACTCTATGAGCCAAAAAGAACACTTCCTTTGCATAAGCTTGAACGGCGCCAACGAAATCTTAAAGATCAAAGTTGTTTCAATCGGCACAGTGAATCACACTCTAGCTCATCCACGCGAAATTTATTCTGACGTCATAAAAGAAAATGCAGCCGCAGTTATTGTAAGCCACAACCACCCTTCCGGAAACTGCGAACCTTCAAAGGAAGATATAATTACAACAAAAACTCTTAAAAATGCGGCAGACATTCTTGGAATTTCGTTTCTGGACCACATAATATTCTCGCAAAACAGCTATTTCAGCTTTATGGAACATGATTTACTCAAAAACAACTCCGATTAAACATGACAAATTTAAATCAGATATGTATCATACTAACATGAAGTGCAGACTTTTTATTCTTTTTACAGTTTTGGGATTTTCGTTTCAAACTCTTTATTCTCAGGTTTTGCCATATTCCGAAAATCTGCTTGTAGAAGCTGATTCAAAAACACAGCTTGATAATAATCAAACCGCAGTCGTTCTTCGCACTGACAGAAGAAAAGCAGCCGTCCACTTAAACGGAACATACAAAGGAATAACTCCCCTAGCCGTCACAAACCTTGCCCCTGGCTACTATTTTTTAAGGATAGAAAAAAACGGCTTTGAAACAATAGAAAAATACATCAAAGTCGAAGCCGGAATATCCTCTTCATTTTACTTCACCCTGGAAGAACTGCCTGAAGATTTGTAAAACTCGACATTCAACATTTTATTCACTAAAATTAAATTATGAGACTTTACACAAAATCACAGGTAATTATTTTCACACTTGCAGGGATAGTATTTGCAGCAGCAGTTTCTACATCAGTGTCGCTTTCATTAGCAAATAAATCAAAAAACACAGATAAAGAAATCTCTGTTTCTGAAATAACGGAAAAACAGGAAGAGGAAGTTTCTTTTGACTTTCAGAATTCGGATTCCACAGATTACGCAATTTCCGTTTCTACAGATACTGCATACACTTTAGACGAAAAACAGAATATAAGCGTTTACGAAAAATGCAGTCCGGCTGTAGTAAACATAAATACACAGGTTACAGGCGTAAACTGGTTTCTGGAACCCATCGTTCAGGATGGAGGAAGCGGTTCCGGATCAATAATCGATAAACGAGGATACGTGCTTACAAATGTGCATGTAATTAAGGGCGCTTCAAAGATTTATGTATCACTTTCAGACGGAACTCAGTACGAAGCAAAAATAATCGGGCAGGATGCAGACAGTGACCTTGCAGTAATAAAATTCGAGCCACCAAAAGATACAGAACTTCAGACAATTGCATTTGGAGATTCAACAAAACTCAAGGTTGGTCAAAAAGTAATTGCAATCGGAAATCCATACGGTTTCGACCGCACTATGACAACCGGTATCATTTCTGCACTTGGCCGCCCGCTAAAAGATTCAAGCACAAACAGAATTATACGAAATATGATTCAAACGGATACTGCCATCAACCCGGGAAATTCCGGCGGACCTTTACTTGATACGAACGGCCGTATGATTGGTATTAACACTATGATTTATTCAAACAGCGGCTCAAGTGCTGGAATAGGTTTTTCTGTTCCTGCTGAAACAGCTGTTCGGGTTGCAAGCGACCTTCTTAAATACGGAAAGGTACGCCGCGGTACACTGGAGCTTTCTGTAGTTCAATTAAATAATACAATCGCAGAATACGCACGTCTGGACATAAATCGCGGACTTTTGGTTTCTCGAACAACAAAAGGCGGAAATGCCGAAAAAGCCGGCGTTATCCAGGGTACACAAGGAGTTCGCTACGGCTATTCAAACTCAATAATTTATCTTGGCGGCGACATAATTACAAAAATTGATAATATCGAAATCGCAACCATCGCCGACTACTATTCTGCGCTTGAAAGCAAACGACCTGGCGACACTGTAACAATCACTCTTCATAGAAACGGAAAAGACAGAGAAGTTCAGATTACACTCGCTTCTCCCGACGAAAAAGGAACAACAATTTAAAAACATTGACAATCCACACTCTTAGGATATCATGTAGGTATATAAAAAAGTGTGGTAAAAATGAAAAAAGTATTCTTAAAACTTGCGTGTACAATTGGTGCGTTAATTGCATTTGCTTCATGTCAGAATGCACTTGAGCAGAGAGAGTTTCTAATGATCCAGACAAAGAATATACAATATGCGGCTCTCACGGTTTCAAACGATTGCGGAACATCGCGCAGTCTTGACGTATCCGAAATAAAATTCGCATCTATAATTGTAAGCGGTCATGACATTGAAGAAGCGGACGAACCAAAACTTGAATACATTCCTGTAAAAGACGGAAAAAATAATGGTTCAATAACACTGGAAAAAATTCCTGTTGGTGTAGACCGCATTGTAACAGTAAAAGCCTTTGATAAAGACAAAAACGAACTCCCGAATTTTCAGATTCGCGCTGTTACAGACATAAAACCAGGCAATGAAAATACTGTAATCGTAAATAAAAGTACAACTGCCTTCGGAAACGTTCTTTACGGCATAAAAAGCATCTTCAATTTTGATGATCTTGAAACTGACGGCCGAATGGATACAGTTCGGGCTGTAATCGATACTGAGATTCATCCTAGTCTTTATAATTCTTCAAAACTTATCGGAGAATTACAGGGATTTTCTTTTCCGTACAGTGCCTCAAAAGAAGACTACGTGCTTTCTCCTGGAAGCATAACTTTTAACTATCTTCTTGCGCAGAATTTTAATATAAGCATTAACGATCCGATTTCAGAGGCGCTCACAAATCAAAGTGCCGGAAATGGAATCAAAATAGACAATATCGTGCCTGGAAACTGGATTCTTACGATTTCTGACTCAGAAGGAAATATCCTTGATAAAAATGAAATCCAGATAGAGAGCGGAAATACAACTGAGCTTGAACACCTGGAGCATAACGGCATTGCCATTATTATGCAGCAGGGCAAAAACTCAGGCGGAAAAGAATATAATCACATTCATTTCTGGGATTTAGTATACGACGAAAATATTCCGGAAAGTCAGAAGCTTGAAAAAACTGCCTGGCCGGGCGTAGCAATCACCACAAAAATTACTGCCGAAAATTTTAGCCCGGAAAATTATTATCTTTTTGATTTTGCAAAAGTAAAATCAGTTAAATTACTGATTACAAACAAGAATGGCGCAAAATACTGTAATGACGATATGCTCGCCTCTCAGAAAGGCGTCTACTGTGTTCATTCAACAGGATTGGTTCCGCTTACCAAAATATCAGAACCAGACTCTCCTATCGATAATCTAAAAATCACCGGGGAGCACTTAAAAAAATGCTTTATTGATGACCCTGAAAACAAACGTTTTGTTGTTTTATTCGACGAAAATCTTTACGGATCAAAACCTCAATCTGTAAAAGCTGAATTCAACAAAGGCATAAATGATCATAATGGGGAATACAAGGGCACTCACTATTCTATGACCCGCCATGCAAAAGGCTTCTGGTACTGCTCTGTTCCATACGCGGATGTACAGGCTACAAACCAGTGCGGGCAGCCTTCGTACAACTTTAAGGTCAATGAAAATATTATAAATCCGCCTTCTTATGTTCCAGACGGATATATTTACCAGAAGTTCAATGCTTCTAATGCAGGAAAAGCCTTTTTGTGCCTGATTTACAATTCTCAAGACGAGAATGAAATTTGTTCTCGGCTTTTTCAGGCAAAGAAATGTAAAGAATTAAAGGATTTTGACCTTACAACAGAAGAAGGTCAACAGCAAATTTCAAATTTCCGCCTCGTTCCGGGAACAACAACTTTATTCCGCTCATTCCACCCATATAATGACGACGATAAAAAGTCTATTTCCGATACTAGTAAAAAACGAATGGAATACGTTAGAAAACTTTCTGAAAAAGCAGGAATCAAAGCTGATATAAATCTTTCTGACACTTCACAAAAAAATGTGACTCATGGAACTATGCCGGAATATTATCAGAAAATTATCGATAATAACGCCGTTCTTTACATGACAGACTGCAGTTACGGACAATGTTATGAAACTCCAGACAGCGAACAGTTTGGAAAAGGCATTGCAAAAATAGTCAGATTCATCAATAAGACTGAAGGCCCATACCAGATTCACTGCGCAATTGGAACTGACCGCACAGGCGTTGTATGTGCCGTTCTTGCAGGACTTTGTGGAGCAGATATAAATCAAATTACAGAAGATTATTGTAAATCTATAGAAATGGGAATTTATGAATACCGCGGACCGGGAGCAGTCCGTTATTCACTTCAAAAAATTCTGGGAGTTCAGTTTTTGGAGGATATTCCGGATTTAAAACAAGGTCTAACCGATTATTTTGTAAAAAACAAATACTTATCTAAGTCCGAGATAGAAAAAATGCAGGAAAAATTGCAGCAAAAATAAACGTTTTTTTCACAAAACATCAGGAGAACAATATGCAGCGATTGACCAAAAAAGGGAACATGAATGACCGCATGAATATCGTGCTTAACAAGTTTAAGACACGAATCACGACTTATCCGCCGGGAATGTGCCCTCTTGTACTTTACAGATCACTTTTACAGATGTCTATGAACCAGAGTTGCGGAAAATGTGTTCCATGCCGCGACGGTCTTGTAGAAGTAGAACGAATGCTAGGTTCAATTTTAAAAGGTGAAGGAACTCACGAAACTCTTTCTAAAATGAAAGACCTCTGCGTTATGATTGCAGAAACTTCTGACTGCGCCGTTGGTGTTGTTTCAGCAAATATGATTCTTGACAGCATGACAGAATTCGCCGACGAATACGAAAGTCACATTACAAAGCAGCGCTGTATAGAACACCGCAGCCAGACTATTCCATGTATGACACTCTGCCCTGCTCACGTAAATGTTCCGGGATACATTGCTTTGATTAAAGAAAAGCGCTTTGCAGATGCAATAAATCTCATCAGAAATAAGAATCCGTTTCCTACAGCCTGCGCCATGGTCTGCGAACACCCATGCGAAAATAAATGCCGCCGATCAATAATCGACGCTCCTATAAATATTCGCGGGCTTAAAAAGTTTGCAGTTGATCAGGTGAGCGCAAAAGATGTTGTACCACCAAAAGCAAATGTAAAAACCGGAAAAAAAGTTGCAATCATCGGGGGTGGACCTTCTGGACTTACCGCAGCATATTTTCTTTCCCTCATGGGCCACAAAGCAGTTGTTTTTGAAGAACACGAAAAGCTTGGCGGAATGCTCCGTTATGGAATTCCAGAATATCGTCTTCCGAAAGCTAAACTCGACGATGATATTGAAGCATTACTCAAAGCCGGCGACATAGAAGTTCATACAAATACCAAAATCGGCCGGGATATAACCTTTACTCAGATTCGAAAAGATTACGACGCTGTTTTCCTGGGCCTTGGAGCTCAACTTGGAAACAGAATGCCAATTGAAAACGCAGACTTGCCAAATGTAATTCCAGCCGCAGATTTTTTACAGAAGGTTGCAAAGGGTGAAAAAATCGATTTAACAGGAAAAAAAGTTGTGCTGATTGGCGGCGGAAACGTTGCTATGGATGCGGCAAGAACAGCTGCACGACTTCATGCAGAAACAATCCACGTATTTACACGAAAACGCGATGATATTACCGCCCTGGAAAGCGAAGTAATTTGCGCAATGCAGGAAGGCGTTCGATTCAGAACACTTTTAAGCTTCCTTCATATTGAAGATGACAAAAAAACAGGTCTCGCACAGGCAGTGTGGCTTCAGCCACAAATTGTCGGTCCTTATGATGAACACGGAATGATGACTACAGAACATTCCAGTGCTTACCCATATCGTTTCAAATGTGATTATTTAATTCTGGGCGTAGGACAAAGAAGCGATGTTCTGGAATTCGAACGGGAAGGCATTCCAGTTGAACGAAGCCGAATTCTTGCTGATGATACCTGTCAGGTTCGTGATATGGAAGGCGTATTCTCCGGCGGTGACTGCGTTACCGGTCCTTCAACAGCAATAAATGCAATTGCAGCAGGACAGGTTGCAGCATTCAATATTGATGAATATCTTGGCTATCACCATAAGCTTGAATCGGGAATCAAGATTCCTGGAGCCATGCCAAATAATTGTATTCCAACAGGTCGTGCAGAAATTGAAGAGCATGATCCTTTTGAAAGAATCGAAAATTTTGCACATGTAGAAATTCCTATGACAGAAGAAGAAGGTCTTAGAGAAGCTAGCCGCTGTTTACGCTGCGATCATTACGGTTGCGGTTCAATGGTAGGAGGACGTGGCGATGATTAATTGTACAATTAACGGAAAAGCAATTTCTATTGATGAAAATACCACAATTCTTGAAGCTGCTCGACAGAATGGAATCGATATTCCAACA
>CAMHIV010000058.1 GCA_946185185.1 uncultured Treponema sp.
TTTAATGAAATAAAAAGTTTCGCATAAAAATCAGGCTTTGATTGTGCCCTAGATGCTTCTCTTGCGTTCGCCCCTATACTAGTACCAGAACGCAAAATTTGTTTAGATAAAACAAACTCTTTTTTATTTTCAACTAAATATTTATACAATTTTATTATCTGTAATGCAAAGGCTTTACTTTTTAATAAAATTACATTGTCCTTTTCCAAACCATCTCCAATTCTGATTATGAATAATAAATTCCCAATTCCTCATTCATAATTCCGAATTAATTCCCAATCCATTTAGCATTCAAATCAAAATAACGTTTTTCAAGGCTGAATGGGGCGTGTTTTTTATCTTTTTCTGAAAGGTTTGCGTTCTGGGTAATTCCAGGAAGAACGCCTTCCCAGTCGATACCGATTGCAGGGTCATTCCACATAAGGCCGCCTTCATCTTCCGGATGATAAAAGTCAGTGCATTTGTAAGCAAAAACTGCAAGGTCGGTCAAAACACAGAATCCGTGGGCAAAACCTTCAGGAATGTAGAACATATTCTGTTTTTCACAGTCAAGAACTACGCCGTAGTACTTTCCGAAAGTAGCACTGCCTAGGCGAAGGTCTACAGCAACATCGTAAACTTTGCCGTAAAGGGCGCGAACAAGTTTTCCCTGAGGATGTTTTGTCTGAAAATGCAGGCCACGCAAAACACCTTTTGTTGAACTTGATTGATTATCCTGAACGAACTTCATTGTAAGTCCTGCTTCAAAAAAATCTTTTTCACTGTATGTTTCAAGAAAATAACCGCGGTTATCTCCAAAGATTTTTGGCTGAATTTCGTACAGCCCTTCTATTTCGCATTTTTTGAATTCAAATGGCATAATAATTCCCCGCTGATTCAACCTGTGGTCCCTGAGCTTGTCGAAGGGTCGAAATCAGCATTTCTCCATTTTCGGTAGTTTCGACACGCTCAATGACCAATTTTTTATCCTCTTGCAATAAATTCCAAGTAACGACCGTAGTCGGTTTTATAGCCTTTGGCAAGGTCTAAAAGCTGTTCTTTTGAAAGCCAGCCGTTTGCGTATGCAATTTCTTCGATACAGCTGACGTAAAGGCCCTGGCGCTTTTCGATTGTAGCAATAAAGTTACTTGCTTCCAAAAGTCCGTCGTAGGTTCCTGTATCAAGCCATGCCATTCCGCGGCCTAAAAGTTCAACCTTAAGCTGTTTGCGGGCAAGGTATTCATTGTTTACGGCAGTAATTTCGATTTCTCCCCGGGCACTAGGTTTTACATTTGCAGCAATTTCTACAACTGAATTGTCGTAAAAATAAAGACCAGGAACAGCGTAGTTTGACTTTGGATTTGCAGGCTTTTCTTCAATACCAAGGGCATTTCCGTTTTTATCAAATTCAACTACACCGTAAGCAGTAGGATCTGCTACGTAATAACCAAAAATTACAGCACCCTTCTGAGTTCGGATTTTTTCAGCAGCATTTTTTAATGTATGTGTAAAGCTCTGTCCATAGAAAATATTATCGCCGAGAACCAAAGCAACATCATCGTTTCCAATGAAATCTTTTCCGACGATAAAAGCATCTGCAAGTCCGCGAGGCTTATCCTGAACAGCATATTCAAAATGCATTCCAAGCCAGCTTCCGTCACCAAAAAGTTCCTTAAAACAGCCGATATCACGAGGAGTAGAAATAATCAAAACTTCACGGATTCCACTAAGCATCAAAACGCTGAGCGGATAATAAATCATAGGCTTGTCATAAAGCGGAAGAATCTGTTTAGAAACAGCCTTTGTAATTGGATATAAACGAGTACCGGAACCGCCGGCAAGAATAATACCTTTCATTTTCTCTCCATTTTATAATGAACTGAAAATCATTTCTGCATTTCCAGTGAATTCTGCAGTTCCATAACCGCTAGGCAAAATAAAATGATCGCCTTTCTTTAGTTTTTTACCTTTAAGCTCACATTCACCGTCGATTACAGAGCACAATAGGAATGGCATGGACTGTTCAAGTTTTAATGAACCGTTAAGATTTGCGTGCCAGACTGTAAATAAATCACAAGAAACCAGCTGTTTGATTGAATCCGAGGTTACTCCGTCGAATTTGAACTGTTTATCCGAACGAAGAGGTGGATTTTTATCTTCAAAAGGAGCCTTAATTACGTCGATGCTCTGTTTTACATGAAGCTGACGTGGCTTTCCGTCCTGAAGACGATCGTAGTCGTAGACGCGGTAAGTAATATCGCTGGACTGCTGTGTTTCAAGAATTTCAGTTCCACCTTTGATTGCATGAACTGTTCCTGGTTCGATAAAGAAAAAGTCCCCTTTATGAACTGGAATTACACGGATAAAATCATTCCATTTTCCGTTTTCAATCATGCTTTTTACTTCATCATGATTTTTTGCATTGTGACCGATTACGATTGTTGCGCCCGGCTTTGCATCCATGATGTACCAGCATTCAGTTTTGCCAAGTGAACCGTTTTCGTTTTTTCTGGCATATTCATCGTCCGGGTGAACCTGAATGCTTAAATCTGTGTTTGCATCAATAATTTTTGTAAGAAGCGGGAAAATTCCTCGGATGTTTAAATCTTCTGAAACGCCTTCAAAGCCGAATAATTCTGGTTTTTCTGCCCATAGCTGACTCAAAGTTTTTCCGGCATATTCTTCGTTCAAAACTTCGTCATCACCATTTGGGTGAGCACTGATTCCCCACTGCTCGGTTCCCCAGATTAATGTTTTGAGTGTAGGCTTTAAAAAAATTGGATTCATTCTAGCCCCTTGCCTTCATCTGTTCGGCAATTTTTTTAACGTCCTGAATTTTGTCCATTTTTGCAATCAAAAGTGAATCATCAGAATCAACGATTACAAAATTATCAAGACCGATTGTTGCTACAGTTCGCTTTCCACCGCGGATATATGAATTTTTTGTGTCCAAAGTGATTACATCGCCCTGAACATAGTTTTTGTTTTCGTCTTTTTCGCTGATGTCGTAGAGGGCACTCCATGAACCAACATCATCCCAGCCGGCGTTGAGTTTAACGATTTTGCCGAGCTTTGTTTTTTCCATTACGGCGTAGTCGATTGAATCGCCTTTTATCTGGCTGAAGGAATCTTTGTCCAGGCGGATAAAGTCTGAATCAATTGTTGCTTTTTCAAATGATTCAATAGAAAGCTTTGCCATTTCCGGGCTGTGAACTTTAAGTTCATCGAGGAAAACAGAAGCTTTGAAAACGAACATTCCGCTGTTCCATGAATATTCGCCGCTTGCAAGGTATTCCTGTGCTTTTTCAAGACATGGTTTTTCTACGAATTTTTCAAGTGTGTAGGCACCGTCAGTTTCTTCACCGCTTGCCTTTACATAACCGTAACCAGTTGCAGCAAATGTTGGAACAATACCGAATGTTACAAGGCTTCCCTTTTCTGCATTTTTTGCAGCTGTAAGAACTGCATTTTGGAATGTTTTTACATCTTTGATTACATGGTCGCTAGGAAGAACTACAACGACTGCATCTTTGTCCTGTTTCATTGCGGCACAACATGCAGCGGCAATTGCTGGAGCCGTATTTTTTGCAAGTGGTTCCAATATAATGGTAGGTTTTTTATCGCAAACTTCGCCAATCTGCTGAGCTACAAGGAAGCGGTGTCCTTCGCCACAAGAAACGATTGGATTTCCGATATCAAGTGCAGAAAGTCTAAGAAGTGTTTCCTGAATCATTGTATTTTTAGTTACCAAAGGTAAAAACTGTTTTGGATGATCGCCCCAAGACAAAGGCCACAAACGTGTTCCCGCACCGCCGGAAAGAATAACTGGAATGACTGTCATAAAAAAACCTCACAAATGCAATGCATAAAAATGAACATTGTTAATCTAGATAATACTTTCTCTAGATTAACACAGTAAAGGAGAAAATTCAATTTTAAATACCGGATAGGTTTCTTCTATTTAACAAGAATCTTTTCTATCTCCGCGATATACATTGTGTGCCAGTCATCGTCGGCATAGGTTTTTGAAGGAATGTCTTTTCCGGCCTCTGTAAAGCTTTCTGCATTCATTTTCTGGGCGTAAAGCTTTTTACAGATGAGAACTAATCTTGATTCTGAAAAATATGGAACGCCGTTTGAGTGTTCAACATGTAAACTGCTTTTTGAAACTTTATCTTCGTCTCGTCCGCTGGCTTTTCCGCAGTAAGCAAGTTGGCTTCGGTATTCTTCACCTAGTACGCAGAGGGAGAATGTATCGCCTGTATCGATAAAAGTTTTTGTAAATCGGGAACGTCTTATGTAGATTGTTGCAACTTTCTTTCCCCACATGATTCCAAGTCCGCCCCAGGATGCAGTCATCATATTTGTGCGGTTATCTTTTTCGGCTGTGATGAGCATCCAGTCTTTTTCAATAAGTTTGAATGGATTTTCATTTAATTCTTCTGGCAATATTTCTTTCATGAGAAGAGTATAGAAGTTTTTTGGTGTTTATACATCTCTTTCCAACGGAATTTTGTAGTAATCGCTCCAGGGGAAGAATTTTTCGTAGAGGCGAGAGGCTTGCAAAACCAGCAGGTCGTTGTGTCTTGGGCCGATTATCTGCATTCCGATTGGGACATTTTCTCTGGAAAGATCGGCAGGAATTGAAGCAGCTGGATACCCGGCGAAGTTTGCTAAAAAGGTTTGGGTCCAGCCGATGAGGCTTTCTATTTTTTTACCGTTGATTGATTCCGGGCCTTTTGTATTTCTGTCAGTTTTATTTGGAATGGCGGAAACACAACTGATTGGCGAGATAATCAGGTCATATTTTTCAAAGGCATTTTCGAACTGGTCCAGAACATCTGTACGGGCAAGGTTGAATTCGTACAAGTCTTCAATTCCGAGCTTGTCGACGATTTCTTTCCAATAAATGAATTCTTCCGGAAAATCATTTGCATGGTCCTTGAGATAATCAACACCCTGATTTTTTTTGTGATTCAAATCCAGGGCACAGTCAATCGTGATTCCTTTGCACCACAATTCTGAAAGAGTGTTGGCAGTGTGATTAAAATTGAATTTATATTCTTCTACTGTACAGCCAAGTTTTCTGAATTTTTCGGCGGCATTTCTTATGGTTTTTCGAATTTCATCTTCTACTTCAAAAAGTCCAAAATCTTCTGTAAAAGCGATTTTTAGATTTTTTGGAGTATTTTCAAGTTCTTTATAAAAATCGTGAGTTTTTGGAAGGCTGAACGGGTCGCGCTTATTTTCGCCGCTCATGAAATTCAAAAGGATTGCTGAGTCAGTAACGGTTTTTGTAAGGCAGCCGTTAAAACAAAGCGGATGGCTTGCACTCCAGGCATCCGGGCGGTGAACTGCAGGAATTGTTCCAACTCCGGCTTTGAAGCCAAAAAGATTACAAAAGTTTGCAGGAATTCTAATTGAACCACCGGCGTCTCCACCTTCTGCAATTGGAACAAGGCCGTCTGCAACTGCCGCTGCACTACCCCCGCTTGAACCGCCGGAATTGTATTTTAAATTAAAGGGAGTGGAAGTTGCGCCGTACATTTTGTTGTCGGTAGTTCCGCGGAATCCATAGGAAGGAGCATTTGTTTTTCCGATTGCAATGCCACCGGCTTTTTCCATGGCTTCACAAAAAATGGAATTACATTCGTCAATTGAAACAAGACATTTTACGCCACCGCAGGAACTTTGCCAGCCGATTTTGTTTGGAAGAAAATCTTTTAATGCAAAAGGAACTCCGGCAAATGGACCGCAATATTCATTTTTGGAAAGACGTTCTTCAAGTTCTTTTGCTTTTGAAAGGGCATATTCTTTCTTGATATATACAAAAGCACTTATTGAAGCATTTCGTTTTTCAATGCGATCCAGAAAATATTCAACAACCTGAGTTGGGGCAATTTTTTTTGAGTTTACAAGAGTTCCAATTTCAAAGGCAGATAATTCTTCGAGTTTCATAAAATATCCTTTTTTGTGTTTGATTATTTGTATTCAAAGCGTGAAGGATCGACTGCAAGTTCCATTTTTTTGCAGTAATCAAAATATTCTCGGCCTATGCCTTCTTTCTGCCATTTTTTGCATTTTCTATAAGCAATCGGCGAGAAAATAATTTCGCAGAACAATTCGATAAGAGCGCCAAGCAAAGCCATTCCGGTTATGGTTAAAACTCCGTAATAGTGAGCGAAAATACCGAATGCAAGTCCTGTAAAGATAAAGTTATCAACAAATTGACCGAGCATTGTGCTTATGTACGAGCGTGCAACAAAGGCGGCTTTCCCGTCTGGATTTTTTTCAAAAAGTCTTCCGATTAAGACATTCACGGCGGCGTTTATAACTCCGGAAAGGATGTAGGCGATTGTTGAAGAAATCAGAATCTGCCATGGCTGAACGCCGTTTCCTGTAAAGCCAAAAACTGTGTCGAAGGATGCACTTGCGCCCGGGAATGGAAAATTAGAAGGAATGGAAGCAATTACACCAAGAAAAATAATTGCGACTGTGCTGGTTGCGGCTCCAAAAAGGGTGAGCTTTATGGCAGCTTTTCCACCAAAAGTTTTTGTTACCATGTCCATGATTAAAAATACGGCCCAAGACAAGAAAACTCCGCCGGTGATTGAGACAAAATAGGTTTGTTCGATTTTAAGACCGCTCCAGACAATTTTATTCGCAGCAAGATTCATTGTTACCGTGCAGACCACAAACAGAGCAACAACTACAGCCGGCATTGAACGCAAAAGCATTTTCCAGTCTTTTCTGTCAAACAACCAGTCAAAAGTGTCCATAATCCAATTAATTTGCTTTTTCATTTTAATATCCTTGAAAATAGATTTTATCAAAGACATAATCAGCCCATAAAAAAAAGGGCATAGAAACCCCTTTTATTTACATCCCTAGTTTTGTTTATAGACAGGATGGTTTCGAACTGTCTTATGAATTATGATGAGTGTAATATAACAAGAGAAAGAAAGCGTTTCAAGATAAAATGGCGAACTTCTTTCGTTAGTGCTTTTTGTGGTAGAATCGTTTTATGATCAAAGCCGTAATTTTCGATATGTATGAAACTCTTATAACTCATTACAAAACTGACCTTTATTTTAGCGAAGATATGGCTAGAGATGCGAAGGTTGAATATCAGGATTTTTATCGTATCTGGAAAGGAACCGATGCCGAACGCACGCTTGGAAAAATGACCTTTAGTGAAGTCATTCGAAGGATTCTGGTTGAAAACAATGCCTGGAGTCAGGAAAAGTTTGATCGTATCATAAAAAAAAGAACGGAAACAAAAGAAAAACTTTTTGAAAAGCTTCATCCTGAGATTATTCCGATGCTGGATGGGATAAAAGCAAAGGGAATGAAAATTGCGTTGATTTCCAACTGTTTTGATGAAGAAGCTGCAGTTATCAGAAAAAGTATTCTTGCGCCTTATTTTGATGTGATTTGTTTGTCCTGTGAGTTGGGAATGCGTAAACCGGAGGATGGGATTTTTTCTAAGTGTTTGCAGGAACTGAACCTGTCTCCGGAAGAATGTGTTTATTGCGGGGACGGTGGCAGTTCTGAACTGGAAGCGGCCAGTGGCTTTGGAATGAAGTGCTTTCAGGCCTGCTGGTATTTTTCTCCTAAAAACGAGGGGATTTTAAGCCGCAACGAGAATTATGTTCAGTTGGAAAGCCCGCTGGAACTTGTGGAACAGTTATAGTAACTCTGCAATCTTATCGAGTATTAACTCGTCTGCAGGTAACGGACAAGTCTTGCGACTTGTCTACGAGTTTTTACTTCGTAAAAACGTCGCAATCTTATCCAAAATTAACTCGTCTGCAGGCAGCCATTTTACCGAATGCAGGGTCTCGGCGGTTAGCCAGCAGGCGTTTTCGTGCTCTAAAAGTTGTAAGTTGCCGGAAACGATAGTGCACAAGATGCAGTGCATGGTAAGGTGAAAAGTCGGATAATCGTAATCGATTGTGTCGAGGATGCCTTCTGCTCGGACAACGGTAGCAAGTTCTTCACGGATTTCACGGACGATGCATTCTTCCGGAGTTTCGCCAGGTTCAAGCTTGCCACCGGGGATTTCCCACCAGTCTTTGTATTCGCCGTAGCCCCGCTGGGTGGCAAAGATTTCTTTTTTATTGGTGGATGGATTTGTGCGGAGGATGATGGCTCCGGAGACTAGGATTTGTTTCATGTTATGGAGACTCCAGGTAATTAAAGCGATTTTGAGGAACCGGATTTTCCATGTCAAACTGAATGTTTACAACTGAAACATCGGCTCCGTCTTTGTCTTTCATAGTTGTATTTTCAAATGAATTATATTTCATTTTGCCCAAGTAATAAAAGTCTGAACCTTCTCCGTCATTCTTTTTTACAAAGAGCATAATTTTATAAGCTTTGAAGGAGCTGCTGTGAATCTAAATTTATGATACTTGCAGCTTGGCAGGATTTTTTAGAGGAGGGGGTTAGTTTCGGTTATGGAGAGTTCCATTCCGGGGGCGAGGAGAAAGACGGTGTTTTTGGTGGGGTGGTAGTCTTTGTCGCTTTTGAGTTTGGAAAAGAGATGACGGATCATATTCACTTTTTTGTATAGCTGGACTTCGTCAATCTGCAGTTCGCGGATCATTAGAAAGTAATTGTTCTGTTACGTATTCCAGGTTGAAAATAATAAAAAATCGGATTAAAACTAACCTGAACAGGAGAAACATATGGGAAAAATCAAGATTATTAAAGGCGACATAACAAAACTAAAGTGTGAGGCAATCGTGAATGCAGCTAATTCTTCGCTGCTGGGTGGTGGCGGTGTTGATGGTGCAATTCATTATGCCGCTGGTCCTGAACTTCTTGCTGAATGTCGTACTCTTGGCGGCTGCAGAACTGGAGAAGCTAAAATTACAAAAGGATATAAACTACCGGCAAGATTTGTAATTCACACTGTTGGGCCGATTTATTATGAACATTCGCCTGCAGAGGCTGAGGTGCTTTTGACTTCCTGTTATGAAAAGTCTTTGAATCTTGCAAAAGAAAAGGGGCTAAAGACAATTGCCTTTCCTTTGATTTCTGCCGGCGTGTATGGGTATCCGCAGAGAGATGCTATAAGAGTGGCAATTGAGACGATGAAACTGCATCAGGATAATTTTGATGAGATTACGCTGGTGCTGTTTGGGGAAAAGGAATTTGGATTTGCGAGGGAGATGTTCCCAGAGTTTATTCTTCCATTAGTTTAATATTGAAGTTTATTTTCCGTAGTCTGAAGTTGGCTCTGCAACTTTTAGATTACCATAGTCATCATTTATAGAATATGAAACTGTATCTTCATAATCTGCAACATTATCGGTCCAGAGTTCACACTGGCTGATAACGGTTTTTAATACATCTTCCTGTCCTTCCGGCGGATATTTGTATTTCTTCAGAAGCTTTTTAACAATCATTCGCATTTTGGCGCGAGCTGATTCTTTTTTCTGCCAGTCGATTGTTTTATTCTTGCGGAGAGTTTCGGTGAGTTCTTTTGTGAGTGCTACGAGAGCTTCATTTGAATAGAAATCTTTTACTGCTTCAGGTTTTGTAAGTGCATCATAGAAGGCAAGTTCTTCGTCTGTGAGACCTAGTTTGTTTCCTTCTTCGCTTGCGTGGAGCATTTCTTTTGCAAGCTTCAAAAGCTCCTGAATCACTTCTTCGTTGGTGAGCATTCCGTTTAAGTAGCGGTTCAAGGTCTGCTGGATAAGTTCACTAAAGGCTTCGGATTTTACAAGGTTTGTGCGCTTGTAAACTTTTACCTGTTCATCAATCAACTTCTTGAGCATTTCTACGGCGAGGTTTTTCTCTTTCATCTTTGAAATATTTTCAAGGAAGGTCGGGTCAAAGAGGTTTACTTTTTCGCCGACATCAGAGAAAAGATTTATAACGCCATCTGATTTTACTGACTGCTTGAGAATATAAAAAATTTAACCTATAATTCCAAATTTTTCATTCTTTGTTGTTTTTCATAATCTTCGATTTCAAACATTGTTTTATCATTTTGATAAGTAATAAATAACAATGTAGAAGAACTGCGTCCATAAGAATTGTACATCTCTTTTACTTCTAGCATTACTGTTAAGTTTGATGAGGCATACCACGTCAAAACGTAATAATCACAATCTTTGTTATTTCCTTCATTAAGGTCATATAATGTTCCATATTCATCTTTTAGCTTCTCTAAAACAGCCATAAATGTTGCTTCTGAAGGATTCATATACACCGTTCTTCCCCAGCAGAGTTTATTGTTAAAGAACCTGTAAACCCTAGTAACTGAATTTCCATCTTTATGGAAAATTTTTTCATTTCTTGTTCTATTATCTTCACTTGTTTGATCATAGGCACTGGGATTTTTGTTTTTAAATTCCTCTAAAGTTGTTCCCCAAGCCATATTGTCATACCCTTCAAACTTTTTTGATTGAGAAAAACAAATTTCACTTAGCACAGACAATAGAAATATACAAAAAATAAATTTCTTCATAGTTTCACCTCAATATATCAGATAAGTGCAATAAACAAGATTACGACGATTAGTATTACAGTAAATAAAAGTCCTACAACAAAACGGGCTGCACTCTGTCCCGCTGTGTTATGAACTGTTTCATGATGTTCAGTAATGACATTACCGTTTTCATCTTTTCTAGTTACGGTTGTTTCAGATGTGTTCTTCTTAAATGCCATCACGAAAACAATTATTACTCCAAAAGTAATTAATATTGCTACTCCCATATAAGCCTTCAATTTTTCTGTTTGTAGAAATCCAATCGCCTTGTTATCTAATTAATAACAATCCGATTGGACTTATATATTATAATAATCCAAATATATCAAGTTTTCGTTTTAAAAATCCATTTGTATTATTCTTGCTGTAATATGTTACAATTTTGGCAGAATGTGAAAGAAGAGTTGGAATATAATCTTATAACTCAAAAAGATTTGGCTGCGACAATAGGAATCAGCTACAATACATTACAATCGTGGAT
>CAMHIV010000059.1 GCA_946185185.1 uncultured Treponema sp.
TTCCGGAAGAAATTTTAAACTTCTATAAAATGTATCGCCCTTCTCCACTTGTACGTGCTTACTGTCTTGAAAAGAAATTGGGCACACCTGCAAAAATCTACTATAAATTTGAAGGACAAAATACTTCGGGAAGCCACAAGCTGAATTCTGCAATTGCTCAGGCTTACTACGCAAAAAAACAGGGATTAAAAGGTGTTACAACCGAAACTGGAGCCGGACAGTGGGGAACCGCTATGTCTATGGCCTGTGCCTACCTTGATTTGGATTGTATCGTTTATCAGGTACGATGCTCTTACGAACAGAAACCACAGCGCCGCGAAGTAATCCGAACTTACGGTGGACGAGCAATTCCTTCTCCTAGCATGGAAACAGAAATCGGCCGAAAAATGAACGAAGAATTCCCTGGCTGCACAGGTTCTCTTGGATGCGCAATCAGTGAAGCCGTTGAAACTGCAACAAAAACAGAAGGCTACAGATACGTTCTTGGAAGCGTATTGAATCAGGTACTTCTTCACCAGACAATTATCGGACTTGAAGCAAAAGCTGCTCTTGATAAATACGGAATAAAACCGGACATGATTATCGGCTGTGCCGGCGGTGGTTCAAATCTTGGAGGACTTATTTCTCCATTCATGGGAGAAAAACTCCGCGGCGAAAAAGATTACCAGATTATCGCCGTAGAACCTGCAAGCTGTCCAAGCCTTACACGCGGTGTATTTGCATACGATTACTGCGACACAGGAAAGGTTTGTCCTCTCCAGAAAATGTACACACTTGGAAGTCAGTTCATGCCGAGTCCAAGCCACGCAGGTGGACTCCGCTACCACGGAATGAGTTCAATTTTGAGCCAGCTTTACCATGACGGTTACATGGAAGCCAGAGCAGTTGAACAGACTTCTGTATTCGAAGCCGCTGAACTCTTCTGCCGCACAGAAGGTACTTTACCGGCACCAGAATCAAGCCACGCAATCAAGGTTGCAATCGATGAAGCGTTAAAGTGCAAAGAAACCGGCGAAGAGAAAACAATCCTCTTTGGTCTTACAGGAACAGGTTACTTTGATATGATGAGTTACGAAAAATTCAATAACAAAACGATGAGTGACTATATTCCTACTGACGCAGATATCAAAAAAGCGACAGATTTAATTCCTCGTTTTCCTGGAAACGAATTTTAATTCGATGCATAATAAAGCGGAATGCCGAGTTTTATTGAAACACCATTAAAATTGGCTACCAGTCGCTAAACATTGTGTAAAACCGTGAGTTAGCTCTCTACATGCTGTTTGTGGCAAAGGAACTTATAATAAGTCGCTGACGCTCCTTCCACAAACAGAATGTTTTTCCACAATACTCCGCTCCTTCGCGCCAATTTTAATTAATCTTCAATATTTCGACATTCTGCTTTATAATATTCTCGTTTAAACCCACAAAACGAGGATTTTTATGCTGAAAAAATATACCTACGGAAAACCTTTCAATACTGAAGCCGTAACTTTTATTCCTGAAAATACAATTCATTTTAATGACGAATATAAACTCCCTCACGGAACGATTACAAAGCAGCAGACAGAAAACGGCGAAAATGTACTAGTCTTAACAATTCCGCTTCTTCCTGAAGACAGAATTTTTGGACTGGGCGAAACCACTGGAGGAATCAACAAACGGGGACACATCTACAAGAGTTGGTGTACAGACGATCCTAATCACACAGAAGAAAAGCAATCCCTTTACGGCGCTCACAATTTTATACTTTTCCACTCTCCTGAAAAAAACGAAGCCTTTGCTCTTTTTATTGATTTTCCAGGAATGATTATCTGGGATGCAGGCGTTACAAAATTCGATGAGCTAAAAATTACGATAAAAGGCGTTGATGCGGATTTATACCTTTTTGAACCAGACACTAAAGCTTCTGAAATTGATTCAAAGATTCTTCTTTCGCTTATACATGAATTCAGGACAATCATTGGAAAAAGTTATATTCCGCCGCTTTGGGCAATGGGATACATGCAGAGCCGCTGGGGATACGGTTCAGAATCGGATTTAGACAGAGTTTACGAAAACCACAAAAAACTTGGAATCCCGCTGGATGCAATTTTTCTGGACATCGACTACATGGACGAATTCAAGGATTTTACGGTAAACACTAAAAATTTCCCAGATTTCCCAAAAGCAATCAAAAAAATGAACGATAAAAATATCCATATCGTTCCGATTATCGACGCAGGAATCAAAGTTGACGAAACGTCCGATATAGATAACGAAGGAGTTACAAAGGATTTCTTCTGTCATAAAAAAAACGGCGCACTTTTACAGGCTGGAGTTTGGCCTGGGCTTTCACATTTTACCGACTTTTTAAATCCCGAAGCGCGCAAATGGTTCGGCTCTAAATACAAAATTCTTACGGATGCAGGAATAGACGGCTTCTGGAACGACATGAATGAACCTGCTTTCTTCTATTCCGACGATGGAATAAAAAATGCATACGATAATATTTCCAAACTTATAAGCGACAAAAATCCTAATGTATATAAAACCTGGGATGTAAAAAATGAAATTCTCAACGTACAGAACAGCATGAAGGATTACGAAAGCTTTTACCATCGTGTTCCGGCTGAATACGCAGGAAATCTTGCCGAAAAAGATAAAAGCTTAAACGACGGAACTGCACTTGTAAGTCACGAAAAGGTTCACAATCTTTACGGCTACAACATGACCAGAGCCGCATCCGAATGGTTTACAGAAAACATCAAAGACAAAAAAACTTTGCTTATTTCCAGAGCCTCATACATAGGTATGCACCGCTACTCGGGAATCTGGACAGGTGATAATTTTGCCTGGTGGAGCCACTTAAAACTTCTGCTTAAACAACTTCCGGCCATAAATATGTGCGGATTTTTGTATACCGGCTGCGACCTGGGGGGATTCTGTGGAGACACTTACCGCGAACTTTTGATGCGCTTCCTTGGAATCGGAGTTTTTACACCACTTATGCGAAATCACAGTGCACTGGGAACCAGAGAACAGGAAGTATACCAGTTTGAAAAGCCGGAAGATTTTAAAGCAATTATTCAATTCAGATACAGAATTCTTCCATATCTTTGGAATCTTATAAATGACTGTGCAGAAAACGGAAAAATGTATTTTACCCCGCTTGCCGTAATGTATCCTAACGATAGAATCGCCGCCGAAATTGAAGATCAATTGATGCTTGGCGACGATTTAATGATTACTCCAGTCACTGAAGCAAATGCAAAGGGACGCAGCGTCTATCTTCCAGAAGACATGATTCTTTTTACCTGCAAAAAAGGCAAAGGACTTGATACCGGACTTCCAGAACGCAAAGAACTTTCCAAGGGCCTTCACTATATCGAAATGCCGGCAGACACAATTGCATTCTTTATGAAAAAAGGCCACAGAATTGCGGTAGCAGAAACTGCTGAAAATACTGCAAAACTAAACATGAAGAATCTTACCTTGTGGCAATAGAAAATTATAATGGAAAAAAATCTCATTTCGGTGTATTGTTTTAGCCATGAATGATGACGAATTTTTAATCAGCTGTTTGAAAAATTACCTTGCTGATGTAAAAGAAGAATATGACTACGCAAAACAGTTTACCGACGCTGACAGTGCGGAAATAGCCGAAGATAACATCGAAATTTACGACATTCTTAAAGTCCTTATCGATGACATAAAGGGTATTGAATCTCTAAACGATTTAGACGATGACGATTACCTGTTTGTTTATGAATGTCTTCAGGCTTATGCAGAAGCCTTTGTAATCGACGGACGAGAAGAAAAAGCCCGCGAAAAGGCCGAAGAAGATTTTGCACGGCTCAGCGAACTTTTGGACGAGATGGCAGCTGACTTTAATTACGACGAAGACGAGGACGAATAAAAATGCCCAGAACAGGCACAGATTATAAAAAGGAACATAAAGCAGATTTTGGAAAGGAACGAATCGAACTTCTCTACGAAGACGAAGCCCTGGCAATTATTTTTAAACCCAGCGGAATGTTAACCGTTCCATATCCGGGAAGTCATGCAAAAACTGCGGAAGAAGCATTGGAACAAATCCTTAGAAAAAAAGGAACCTATTCCAATAACCACAAGCCATTCACAGTTCATCGTCTTGACCGCGACACAAGCGGAGTTATGATGTTTGCAATGACAGCTAACGCACAGAAGAAAATTATGGACAGCTGGCACAAAATGGTAACCGAGCGGCTTTACCGCGCAGTTGCAGAAAATCCGCCTGAAAAAGCAAATCAATTGCCTGAATCCGGAATCATAGACGATGAACTTGCCTATAACGCTCACAACATTGGATTTGTTCCAAAATCAGGAGCCACACCGAATCAGGAAAATGCGTTCAGAGCGATTAAAGAAAACGAAAAATCAAAACAGAATGGAAATGAAAAATCCATTTATGGAAAAAATCTTTCGGTAAAAAACGGAAAAGCTGAATTCAAAACTATAAGCGCCAGAACACATTACAAAATTCTTGAGCGCGGAAAAATCCACACTCTTTTTGAATTAAGTCTTGATACAGGACGCAAAAATCAGATTCGCGCCCACCTTGCATCAAAAGGCTACCCGCTTGCCGGAGACGAAAATTACCGCGCAAAAACAGATCCATTCGCTAGACTTGCACTTCATGCGCGAACACTTGAATTTGTGCATCCCTACAGCGGCGAAAAAATGAAATTCGAAGTTCCGGAACCTGAAGACTGGCTGGATTGCGTAAAAAACGGAAAAGGCAATATTACCGCTTCATGGGCAGAAAAAGATGGTAAATATTCAGGAAAAACACATTCCGGCAAAGAACGAAAGCATACGCCAGACATTTACGAAGAAACTAAAAAGCACGCAAAACCGACCCGCCGGCAAATGGCAGGCATGGATTTTATTCAAAAAGGCAAGCTGCACAGATAGTTTTAAACGAACGCAATCAGTATTCCTTCCGCTTTTAGAAGAATCTTTTCCTCCGGGACAGATTCTTCCGGGGCATTTATCAGGATGCGGATTCTTTCTGAATCGGATTTTTTTATCAGTCGGACAACACGTCCTTCCGACGGTTCGAATTCATAATCTGTACTGCATAGAGCCGGATGCGATTTTCGAAGTTCAATCAATTTTTTTACAAAAGCTGTGTCTTCGCTAAATACACCCTCTTTTATTTCTTTCCATGGCATACAGCGACGATTATCAGGGTCAAAACCGCCAGGAAGTAAAATTTCGGTTCCGTAGTAAATACACGCAGAGCCCGGCATTGAAAAAAGCAAAGCAAGTGACATCTTTGCGCGAACTTTATCACCTTTGCAGCGATTCAAGATTCGGATTGTATCGTGACTATCCATCT
The DNA here is from genome assembly GCA_946185185.1 of uncultured Treponema sp. Classification (GTDB taxonomy): domain Bacteria; phylum Spirochaetota; class Spirochaetia; order Treponematales; family Treponemataceae; genus Treponema_D. The sequence goes on from CAMHIV010000059.1 coordinate 5,363, forward strand.
GATTAAAAAGGACTTCGTTTACCTGCTGAAAATACATTGAATAGCAGCGGTTTATCATGTATTCAAACTGTTTTGCAGACATGTGGTCGTCAACGCAAAAATCAGCAATCGCATTCTGAAGTGGATAATTCATAACAGAATCAAATTCATCGCCGCGGAGCCATGGAAGCGAATTATGCCAGATTTCACCAATGATATAGAAATCAGGCTTTAAGGAAATCATTCTTTTCTTAAGTTCCTTGCAAAAAACGTGGCTTATTTCATTTGCAACATCCAGACGAATTGCATCAATATCGTATTCACGAACCCATTTTTCACAAACACCTAGAATATAATTCCGAACTTCCGGATTATTTGTATTCAACTTTGGCATATGATCTACGAAGGCAAAAGCAAAATATTTTCCTTTTCCGGAATTACCCTTTCCATAGCCGTAGTCAGGTTTTTCAAAATCAAAGTCATTTACCATAAACCAGTCTTTATATTCTGACTTTTCACGATTTTTCCAGACATCCTGCCATTTTGAGAAAAACCAGCCGGAATGATTAAAAACTCCGTCGAGCATTACTCTGATTCCACGATTATGAGCTTCCTGAACAAAAGTTTTCATTGTCTGATTATCGCCGAATTCCGGATCAATCATTTCATAATCATCGGTGTTGTATTTGTGCTGAGAAGTAGATTTATTTAACGGCGTTGTATAAATTCCGGTTATGCCCAAATCCTTAAGATAATCCAGTTTATCGATTATTCCCTGAATATTTCCCCCATAAACCGGCTCCGGATATCCATTTTGAATTTTTGTTCCAAACTCGGGCCACGGCAAAAGATTTTCCGGAACATAAGAACTCTTTCCCCGACAGAATCGTGCGGGAAAAATCTGATACCAGACCGTATTTTTTACCCAGGAAGGTGTAGAAGCGATATCAGAAGGATTCATCCATGGAAAAATGAATAAGCCTGTTTTTTTGCCATACTGTTCAAATTCTTCCGGCGAAAAAAATCCATTGTGAGTTAAATAATATTCTTCACCTTCACCTACAAGACGAAAATAATAGGAAAGCCGTTTGAACTCAGGTCGAAGGCGTATCGTCCAAAAATAATGAAACTGCAGTTCTTTTTTTTCTATAATTTCTGATTCAGAACCTTTCCACTTCCAGTCACCGCCCATGATACCGGCTGCAAAAGGATCTCCGCTCACAATAAAAAGTTGTTTTACATCTTTTCCAGTCTTGATATTGATTACAAGTTCATCTTTATTAAGAGGATAACAATAATTATCAAAGGCAAAATGCTCTACTGCTGCTAAATTCATCGCTTAATTCTATTCTAATTCAATTAATTATGCTATACTGATAAAAATGAACTGCAGAGATTTTAACAATTCAATTGAACTCAAAAATGACGGTCAGCTTTCCCTATTCTTTCTTGGAAGCGGCAGTGCATTTACAAAGAAAAATTTTCAGAACAATCTCATAATTATCAAGGGAAACGATCACGTTCTAATCGATTGCGGAACTCTTTGTCCTTTTGCTTTTTCTACTTTTAATTCAAAAATTACAGATATAGAAAATATTTTGATTACACATTCTCACGCAGATCATATCGGCGGGCTTGAAGAAGTCGCTTTGATGAACATGTATGTTACAAAACGCCGTCCAAAAATGATTATCACAAACGAATACAAAAAGATTCTTTGGAATAATTCTCTAAAAGGCGGACTTTCCGTTAGAGGCGAAGACGGTATGCGCCAGAAAATGAACTTCGACGATTATTTTGAACAGATAAAACCGCATGAAATAAAAAAATCGCCTCGCCCGTTCTACGAGGTCAATATTGGAAGTATAAATTTAAAGATTTTCAGAACAAAACATCTTTTTTCAAAAAACAACAATTGGAAACACAGTTACTATTCCGTTGGAGTTCTGATTGATGACCGAGTTCTTTTTACCGGCGATTCTAAGAACGATCCGGAACTGATTAACTGGCTGACCAGCGAATACAATATCGAAGGAATTTTCCACGACTGCCAATTTGGACGAAATGCCGTTCATGCTGGATACGAAGAGTTAAAGTCAACAATTCCGGACTCATTAAAGCCTAAAACACTTCTCTGCCATTACAATGACGGAAGTGAAAACACAGATGTAAAGAAAGATGGATTTGCTGGTCTGGTTCGCCGCGGAATTTACTACGAATTCTAAAAAATCAGCTTATTGCGGTAAAAATCAAATTAGTATAAACTGGTGGAACAATATGATCCTGTAGCTCAGTTGGATAGAGCGGTCGCCTCCTAAGCGACAGGTCGTGTGTTCGACTCACATCTGGATCAAAAAATAAGCTGTCTAATAAGTTCATTGATTACGGTCATTGAGCTTGTCGAAATGACCATTCGCAATCACGTTCGGTAGTTTCGATAAACTCAACCACCGAACGACTTTCTTATTAGACAGCCCTTTTCTGTTTAGATTAGAACAATCCGCTTATTACGCCGTCTTCATCTACATCGATATTAAGTGCTGCAGGGAGCTTTGGAAGTCCCGGCATTGTCATTATATCTCCTGCAAGAGCTACAACAAATCCTGCACCTGAATAAAGCTGTACATCGCGAACCGGGAAAACATATCCCCTAGGATCGCCGACAAGTTTTGGATCATGTGAAATAGAATTTTGAGTTTTTGCAACACAAATAGGAAGATTTCCGTAACCTTTTCCTTCCATTTCCTTGAGTTTTTTCAAAGAAGTTCCCTGAAATTCAACTCGTTCAGCGTGGTAGATTTCCTTTGCAATCTTTTCGATTTTCTTATCCAAAGGAAGATCTGATTCGTACAAGTGATGGAAATCAGCCTTTCCGCTGTCACAAGTTTCTGCAACAACCTTAGCAAGTTCTACGGCACCTTCGCCGCCTTTACCCCAGCCTTCACAAAGAACGGCAACAGATCCATTTTCTTTACAGAGCCGTTCAAGTTCAGCAATTTCTTCGTCTGTATCAGTGATAAATTTATTTACTGCAACTACAGCAGGAACACCGAATTTTGCAACATTTTCGATATGAGCCTTAAGATTTTCAAAACCTTTTTTCAAAGCTTCTACATTTGGAGTTGAAAGTTCTGTTTTTGCAATTCCGCCATGCATCTTAAGAGCACGGATTGTAGCAACGATTACAACAGCACTTGGAGCAATGCCTGCAACACGGCACTTAATATCCAGGAATTTTTCTGCACCAAGATCAGCAGCAAAACCTGCTTCTGTTACAACATAATCACCGGTTGCAAGTGCACTCAAAGTTGCATTGATTGAGTTACATCCGTGCGCGATATTTGCAAATGGACCACCGTGTACAAACACTGGATTTTTTTCCAAAGTCTGAACAATATTAGGGCGTATTGCATCTTTAAGGAGAGCTGCAACAGCACCAGTACATTTAAGTTCGCCGAATTTTACATCTTCGCGGTTGTAATTTTTACCAATTGTAATATTTGAAATGCGCTCTTTTAATTCAGAAATAGAGCGTGAAAGACAAATAATTGCCATAATTTCAGAGGCAACAGTAATCTGGAAATGATCTTCACGAGGAGTTCCATCAGTTCTTGAACCAAGCCCGCTGATTACATTTCTCAACTGGCGGTCATTCAAATCGACACAACGCTTCCAGGTAATAGTTCGTGGATCGATTCCAAGCTGATTTCCCTGCTGAATGTGGTTATCGATTAAAGCTGCGATAAGGTTATTTGCAATCGACATGGCATGAATATCGCCTGTGAAATGCAAATTGATATCTTCCATTGGAACTATCTGTGCATAACCACCGCCACATGCACCACCTTTTACACCAAAACAAGGACCAAGGCTTGGTTCGCGAAGTGCAATAACGGTTTTCTTACCGATTTTATTAAGTCCATCTCCCAAACCAATTGAAACAGTTGACTTTCCTTCGCCAGCTGGAGTTGGAGTAATCGCTGTAACAAGAATGAGCTTTCCGCGTTTTTTTGGATCTGCAACGGCTGCCTGAAATTCACGGAGTTTTTTCATTGTGATTTTGGCCTTGTACTTCCCGTAGAATTCAAGGTCATCTTCAGTCAATCCGATTTTTTTTGCAACGTCCGAAATAGGACTCATCACGTTTTTCTGAGCGATTTCGATATCTGTCATAGCTTTTCCTTTAGATAAAACTTCAGTGTAAGAATAGCATATTTCTAGGATAAATGTCGAGTTTAAGAAATTAATCACCAAAAATTGGCTACCGATCGATAAACATTGTGAAAAACCGTGCACTAGTGCACGGTTTTTCCACAATGCTTCTCTCACTCGCGCCAATTTTTTATGTTACTTAAAAACTCGACATTCAGCCTATAAATTCTTCGAGCGCTTCAAATATGCAAACACTCCGACACAAATTATGGCGCTCAGTAATGAACCGGCGGGGGCGGCTAGGCCCATAGGATATAGGGTTTCCGGATAAAAACAGGAAGCGAGGGCTGCTCCTGGAATGCGAATAAGGACAATCGAAATAATGTTGTGAATAAAAGATACCATTGAATAGCCGTAGGCACAGAAAAAGCCGGAAAAACAGAAATGCACGGCAGCAAAAATACAATCGATTACGTAAGCTTTTAGGTATTGGGTTCCAAAATATATGACTTTTTCATCGGTTGTGAAAATCGAAACTGCTTCCGTAGAAATAAACTGAAATACAACTGCAAAAAACACACCGAATGAAGTGGAAAACATGATTCCGTACCACAAGGCTTTTTCCGCCCGCTTATGTTCACCGGCACCGATATTCTGGGATGCAAGGGCAGAAATTGCAGAAAGCATACTTGAAGGAACAAGGAACAGAAAACAGATTACTTTTTCTACTACACCAACTGCCGTGGATATGCTGACACCCCGCAGGTTTGCAATAATTGTTATCACAAGAAATGAAATCTGAATAAATCCATCCTGGCAGGCAATCGGCAGACCAATTTTCAATATCGAAGAAATAACTTTCTTTCTAGGAATAAGTTCGCCTTTTGAAATCGAAAGCTCTGAATTAATCTTTTTCCAGAACATAATTGAAAGCAAAACCGAAAATCCTTGAGAAATCACAGTTGCAAGAGCCGCACCCCCTGCCTTCATATCAAAAATTCCGACAAATACAAAATCCAAAAGAATATTCACAAAACAGGATGTAATTACAAAGTACATAGGGTGTTTTGAATCACCCAAGCCACGAAAAATGGAGGCAATCACATTGTAGGCGATGACAAAAGGAATTCCAGAAAAGCAAACCAGAAGATAAATCTTAGTCTGCAAAAGAGCTTCTTTTGGAGTTTGCATAAGACTCACAATCTGAGGGCAAAACAACACTAAAACAATTGTGATAACGATAGAAACAAAAACAAAAAGACTTACAGAATTTCCAATTATTACAGAAGATTTTTTTGTATCACCAGAGCCATATGACCTTCCAACAAGAACCGCAGTACCCATCGAAAGCCCTAAAATCATTACGGTAACCATGTGCATTACCTGACTTCCGATAGACACAGCGGAAATTACATCCGCACCGTT
>CAMHIV010000060.1 GCA_946185185.1 uncultured Treponema sp.
GTTCAGGGAGTTCAAAATCTACTCGAATCCAGAGCCAATGGCCACCTAAACCTTTTTTTCCATCATCCTTAAAAAGATGCTGAATATTTTTTGTGGACATATCGGTTAATGGTTTGAATTTGTCTTTTTGATTTATGACATCACCATAGGTGCTTTTTCCATCAGTTTCACACCAGGTAAAATATGGGGCAAAGTAAAAACGATACGGCTCTTTCTTTTCGCTGTTTTTGCAGGAAGAAAGTCCGATTAAAATCGGGATGAGAAGTAAAAATGCGGCTAAAGATTTGATATTCTTTACCATAAAAAAGTCCACAATATTATAACACATTATCGGCATAAAGGTAGTTTTTCTTCAGTGTGCGGTATTGTTTTAGATATAGGAAAAATCTATATATTGACATAAAAAACTTGTATTAGTCATAATTATTTAAATTAAGTAGTATCTTGATAACTAAAATCTATAACTAAGAGAGGTTAGAAATATGAAAAAGATTAGTAAGATTTTGATTGCATTATTTGCAGTTGCAGCTGTATCAGGTTCTTTGAGTGCTAAAGAAGCTAAGGCAAAGAAAGTAAAGCCTTTGACTATTGCAATTCCTAACGATACAACAAATGAAGCTCGTGCACTTCTTCTTTTGGAAGCAAACGGATATATCACTCTTAAGGAAGGAAAAGGTATTTCTGCTACACCGCTTGATATTAAAGATAATCCAAATGGATTTAAATTCAGTGAAGTAGAAGCAGCTCAGCTTCCAAATGTTTTGCGAGATGTTGATTTTGCTTTGATTAATGCAAATTATGCTCTTGGTGCTGGTTTGAATCCTGTAAAAAATGCTGTTTTGGTTGAAGGTTCTTCTTCTGCTTATGTGAATATTCTTACTGTAAAAGCTGGAAACGAAAATAAACCTGAAATTAAAGCTCTGGTTGCTGCTGTAAAAAGTAAAGATGTAAAGGATTTTATAGCAAAATCATATGCTGGCGCTGTTATTTCTGTTGCAGATAATCCAACTGATGGTTACGATCCTTCTCTTGATTATAAGTCTCTTAAAGGTAAAACAATTTCGGTTGCTGCAACACCAAGTCCACATGCAGAAATTCTTCAGGTTGCAAAAAAGCTTTTGGCAGCAAAAGGAATTACTTTGAAGATTGTTGAATTCAATGATTACGTTCAGCCAAATAATGTTGTAGAAAGCGGCGAAATTGACGCAAACTATTTCCAGCACCTTCCATATCTTGATGATTTTAATAAAGAAAACGGAACACACCTTGTTTCTGTTGCTGGTATCCATGTTGAACCATTCGGAGTATATCCTGGAAAGACAAAGACTCTTGCAGGTTTGAAGAAGGTTGAATAGTATATTCAAGTATGATTGAAATAAAGAATCTTTCAAAAATATTTAATACAAAGGGGGGAACGGTTCAGTCCTTGAAAAACGTTTCCCTCAGAATTGAAGACGGTGATATTTTTGGTATCATCGGAATGTCTGGTGCAGGAAAAAGTACACTTGTTCGTTCTATTAATATGCTCGAACGTCCTACATCAGGTTCTGTTGAGATTGACGGCGTAGATCTTTCACAGCTTTCGCGAAAAAGTTTGCGGAAAATGCGCCGGAAAATCACAATGATTTTTCAAAGCTTTAATCTTTTGACACAGCGAAATTGTCTTAAAAATGTCTGCTTTCCGCTTGAACTTGCGGGAGTAAAAAAAGCTGTTGCCGAAAAGCGTGCTATAGAGCTTTTGGATTTGGTTGGCTTAAAGGAAAAGGCTTATTCTTATCCGGCCCAGCTTTCCGGTGGTCAGCAGCAGCGTGTTGCAATTGCCCGTGCTCTTGCTTCAAATCCAAAGGTTCTTCTTTGTGACGAAGCTACCAGTGCACTTGATCCGCTTACAACAAATTCAATTCTTGAATTAATACAGAAAATTAATCGTGAATTAAAAATCACTGTTGTGGTAATTACTCACCAGATGAGTGTTGTTGAAAAAATCTGCAATAAGGTTGCAATCCTTGAAAAAGGTTCTGTTGTAGAAACAGGAAGTGTTCAGGAAATTTTTTCACGGCCAAAATCAGATGCTGCAAAGAAGCTTGTATTTCCTAATGGTGATGAATCTGCTTCCGGCGCTTCTTCAGATACCGTATTTTTGGCTAAAAAGCCGAATACTGTTCGTGTTGTATTTAATGGAGCTGATGCGGCAGAAAAGCCGTTGGTTTCTCGTCTGGCATCTGAAAAGGGAATCCTTTCTAATATTGCCTATGCGCAGACTAAATCTGTTGGTGAAAAGGCTTTTGGTTCAATGTTCCTAAGTTATTCTTCAAAAGAAGAAATGGAACAGGCAATTCAATTTTTCAGCACTATTCCTGATATCATTGCGGAGGTGATTTAATGTTTGAAAAGCTTTTTGATCCTGAAAAAACACTTGAAGCACTTGAAATAATCAAAAGTCAGTTTTTAATTTCAACCTGGGAAACTGTATATGTAACTCTGCTTGCAACTGCATTTGCCTGTGTAATTGGGCTTCCGCTTGGAATTTTACTGGTTATCGGCGAAGAGGGCGGAATTAAGCCACTGCCTAAGGCATTTATGAAGGCTTTAAACCTTGTTATTAATATACTTCGCTCGGTTCCATTTTTGATTCTTATGATTCTGGTGTTCCCTCTTACACGCCTTATCTGTGGTACAGTAGTTGGTACATTTCCTACTGTAGTTCCTCTTGTTATTGCAGCGTTCCCGTTTGTAGCCCGATTAGTGGAATCAAGTATCCGTGAAGTCAATCCGAATACAATAGAAATGGCACAGAGTCTTGGTGCAACAACTTTTCAGATTGTTGTAAAGGTTTTGATTCCGGAAAGTGTACCGTCTCTTCTTTCTAACCTTACGATTGCAACAACTACTATCCTTGGCTATACCGCAATGAGTGGAATTATTGGTGGCGGCGGACTTGGAAAGATTGCAATTAATTACGGCTATTATCGTTATAAAACTCTCGTAATGATTGCCGCTGTAGTTTTACTCGTAGTTTTAGTCCAGGTTCTGCAGGGCTTAGGAACCCGCTTCGCAATCAAACTGAACCGTAAGATAAAAAAGTGATAATTTCGGTGGTTTCGAGAGCCCATTCGAGAACCACAGGGGCCGCTTCAACCATCGATAAATTACCTTTCCTTTAGTGCTTTGTTGTTCACATACGCTATAACTAACTGGATTGTCATGGCGCACCAGATTAATGGTTCGCACATGATGATTCCCCAGATTCCCGTCATAGGAATGATAATCACTGTAAAAAGAATTTTTCCAGCCAGTTCTATTAAACTTGAAAATAAGGGAAGAATCTTACTTCCAAGTCCCTGAAGGCTGTTTCTTGAAACTATAAGAACGCCGAGTACCGCATAAAACGGCTGCATAAAGATTATGTATTTTGTGGCATAGGATAACACTTCTTCGTTTTCAGAACCGCTTATGGATTTAATCAGAAATTTTGCAGCAAGAGGAATAACGATTGTGCAGAGGGCGCCCCAGATTATACACATAAGATTTGCGGCTCTAACACCCTTTTTAATGCGGTCAATTTTTCCGGCTCCAAGATTCTGTGATACAAAGGTTGCGCTTGCAGTTCCAAGAGTGATTATTGGAATAACGGTAAGTGCAAATATTTTTCTTGCAGAAATGTGTCCTGCAATTACATAGGTTCCAAAGCTGTTTATCGGAGACTGAAGAATAACAGAGCCGGAACTTACCAGAGCACTCATTAAGGCCATCGAAAGTCCTTGAGTAAAAAGATCTTTGTATATGCCTGAATCGGGACGGAAGCTTTCTTTTGAAGGAATCAGAATCGGACATTTTTTGAGCATGTATAAAAAGCATAGAATGGCGCTGAATCCCTGTGCAATTACAGTAGCAATCGCTGTTCCTCTTACTCCCTGGTCGAAACAAACAATCATTACGATGTCCATCAGAATATTCAAAAGTGAAGAAATGATGAGGAATACCAGTGGCATAAAGCTGTTTCCAATTGCCCTGAGTAATCCGCTTAAAAGATTATAGCCAAACAGAACTCCAGAAAAGATTGCGATAAGATAAATGTAAGAATGTGCTTCATTTAAAATTTCATCCGGCGTTCCAAGAAAAGAAAGAAGCGGCTTTAACGCCAGGTGACCAAAAATCATTGTAAAAATAGTTACAAATAAAGTAACGATGAATGAAGAAGCAACAATCTTTTTGAGTCGAATAATATTATTTCCGCCGTAAGCTCTGGCTGCAACAATTCCAAGACCATTTCCAAAACCTGTCCCAAAACCAACGATAAGTTCGTAAATAGCAATGCATGAGCCGATTGCGGCAAGGGCGTTTTCTTTTAAGAAATGTCCGACGATTATTGTATCTACAGCATTGTAGAGCTGCTGAAAAAGCACAGAAATCATTATTGGTAAGCCAAAGGTTACGAGAGATTTTACAATACTATCATTAGTCAGATTAGGATGAAGCAGCTTGTATGTATTCATGCTTGTAGATTAGCAGAAATTAATCTTTGTGTCATAGGGTATAATTTTCAGCTATATCGGGCAATAAAAAAAATATATTTTTCAGGCAGACGGATTTGCTATAAGTTTTTTCTATAATTTGCGGAATAATCGGCGGTTATATATGGGGGCAAAATGTCTGTAATAAATTTGAAATATCTTTTTGAAGATCAGGAAGAACTTCCTGAAGATTCTCTTCCAAATTACGGAAGTCTTGATTTTGTAAGTAATGGAAGCCATATATATGGAGAAATAATGTGGCCTTCAGGAACATTTGAAAAGCCTCATCCTTGTGTAATTATGCTTCATGGATATCCGGGAAGTGCCCGAAACGATGATATAAGTCATGCTCTTTGCCGAATTGGCTGTGTGGTGCTGGTTCCTCATCATCGGGGTGCGTGGGGAAGTGAAGGAAAGTATCTGGTAACTCATTGTGTTGAAGACGCTTATAATCTTGCAGAATACGCTCATTCAGAAGAGTTTGCGCATAAATACGGAGTAGACACCTCCAATATTTACCTTTTGGGGCATAGTATGGGCGGTAATTCTGCTCTGAACGCCGGAAAAAAACTTTCCTGGCTCAAGGGAATTATTATGCTTGCTCCATATGATCCTACAGTTCTGCTGGACAGCGGAAAAGACGAGTATCTGAATTCGCTTTTGAATGAAGGAAAGATTTTGCATTCAGACGGCCTTGATTCGATTTATGACGATATCTTGAAGAACCGGAATAATCTTGTTTTTGCAAATGCGTTTGAATTGGTAAAAGATAAAAATATTCTGATTTTTGCAGCTCAAAAAGATTCTGTTTCGGTAAATGAAAAAATGATTATTCCTTTGTGGAATTTACTTTCATCCAGAAAGTCAAAAGGTGTTCAGCGTTTGATTGAATATCCTGTTGAGCACGGACTTTTGGGGCGGAGAATCAGTGTGATTCGTGATATTGCGAATTTTATAAATGAAGTTATAGGTGAGTAATAGAATTAATCTATAACTCACCATAAAAAACAAATATTATGCAAATATTTGTTTTTTCTATAACCTACTAATCACCTAGGCATTCAAATAAGATTTTAAGAGGTATAAATATGGCAGATTACGGTACAGCAAATCCAGACGGAAAATATTGGAACAAAGAACTTGAAACTCTTCCACGCGAACAGTTGGAAGCAAAGCAGCTTGAAGATTTGAAAGAAATCGTTCAGTTTGCTTATGACAATGCTCCTTATTACAAGAGAAGCTTTGATGCTGCTGGTGTAAAACCAAGTGACATCAAAACATTGAAGGATATTGAAAAGTTCCCGTTTATCAACAAAAAAACACAGCGCGATACACAGGGGGTAGGTTCATTCCTTGGTGAACTTGCAGCAGTTCCGGAAGAAGATGTTGTATTCATTTCAACTTCATCTGGTTCAACTGGTGTTCCAACAGTAAGTCCATTCAGCAAAAAGGATTTTGACGAATTCCAGGATACAGAAAGCCGCTGGTTCTACCAGATTGGTATGAGAAAGAATGACCGTTATGTTCACGCGCTCAACTTCTCGCTTTACGTTGGTGGTCCTGATGTAATTGGTGCGCAGAATCTTGGTGCACTTTGTATCTGGGGTGGTACACTTCCAAGTGAAAGACTTTTGTTCGTTTTGAAGCAGTATCAGCCAACAATCATATGGACAAGCCCAAGTTATGCATGGCAGCTTGGTGAAAAAGCTCTTAAGGCTGGTTACGATCCTAAAAAAGATTTCAATATTAAAAAAATCATCGTAGCTGGTGAATTGGGTGGATCTATCAGTTCAACTCGCAAAGCAATTGAAGATATCTGGGGAGCAGAAGTATATGACTTCTACGGACTTTCAGACATATTCGGAGCTTGTGCTGCTCAGTGTGAATATCACGACGGTCTTCATATCGCAGAAAACCATATTCTTGTTGAAACTGTAGACATTAAAACTGGAGAAGTTCTTCCACCTGGATCAACTGGTGAACTTGTATTTACAACTTTGAGAAAGCATGCACGCCCACTTATCCGCTTTAGAACAGGTGATATTGGACGCATCGATCAGACTCCATGTAAGTGTGGACGAACTCACGGAAGAATCCACATTTTGGGACGAAAGGATGATATGTTCATCGTTAGTGCAGTAAACGTATTCCCAAGCGATATCGAAGCTGTAATCCGCGATGAAAAAGATTTGACTGGTGAATACCTTATCCGCATCTTCGAAAAAGACTTTACATGCAAATACTCTGTAGAAGTAGAAAAAGCAAGTACAAGTACAAAGACAGATGAAGAAATTGCAGTTCTTACAACAAATGCACTTAAGGGAAGAATTGGTGTAAAACCTTCAAGTGTTGTAGTTCACAAGGACGGCGAATTGAATACTCGCAGCGAACATAAATCAAAGCGAATCATCGACGAACGAAAACTTACTTACGAGATTTAAGTTCTTCTGCGGCTGTGCGTTCTTCCTCGGTATTTTTCTTACTGAACGCACAGCCGCAATATTGCTGCCGGTACAATCCGTATTCGGCGGAAAGCTGGAGGCTTCTTTGGAAGCCTCCTTTTTTTTTGAAATCGGAAGTTAAAAAATGTGTTATTCCATTTCCAAAACTGGATTCCAATTCTTTTCCGATTGAATTGATTTTTTCGGCATCTTTAAACGGCGAAATGCTTAGTGTTGTTGTAAACCAGTCGAACTGGTGTTCCGTGGCATATTCCCAGGCTTTTTTCATTCTAAAATAGTAACACCGTCTGCATCGTTCGCCTTTTTCCTTTTCTGTGGCAAATTCCGGGTGGGTATTAATTTCCAGTGCCTGGTAAAATTCGTCCGGATTATAGCTGCATTCAATAAGCTTTACATTGTTCTTTAATGCCACTGGAAAGCGGGGAAGAAGATTTTTTAATTCAGCCAGACGGCGTTCGTATTCGGCCGGCGGAAAAATATTTGGATTGTAATAGAAAATAGTTATGTCAAAAATAGAAGCAAGGTATTCAATAACATAAGATGAGCAGGGGCCGCAGCAGGCATGCAGTAGAAGTCTTGGTTTTGCTTCTGATTTTGAGATTTGTAAAATGATTTTGTCTAATTCTTTTTGATAATTTTCCATATATCGCCTGAAACAATATTCTTACAGTTTTGATAGGTTTTTTCTATACCTTCTAATACAAAACTTGTATTAGAACATATTTTTGTTTATTGATAATCTTTTCTCATTCAGGAGGTATTATGACACAGATTTTATGGCATGGTCGAGGTGGACAGGGAGCATTTACTGCAAGTCGTCTTTTGGGAAGCGCATTTTCATTAAAGGATTCTCAGAGTTATTCATTGGCTTTTCCTTCTTTTGGACCGGAACGCCGAGGAGCTCCAATTCGTGCATTTACTAAACTTGATTCAAAACCTATTGGAAATCGAAGTGAAGTTAGTCGTGCAGATTTTGTTGTCTTCCTGGATGATACATTGTTTTCAGATGATGCATTTGATCAGCTTAAAGAGGGCGGAAAAATAATTATTGCAACAAAAAAACAGTTTACAGACCCTCGTATTGTAACAGTTGATGCAGTTTCTATTGCAGAAGAAATTCTTCATCTTCAGATTACAAACACTGCTATGCTTGGTGCATTTGCGGCACTCTTTGATGATATTACGCTCGCTGATATTGAATCAGCTGTTCGTTCTAACATGGCGCCAAAGCTTCAGGAAAAAAATCTTGCAGTAATTAAAGCTGCTTACGACGAAGTAAAAGTTTTATCAGCTAAAAAAATTGCTTGAATTAATAATCGTGCTTAAAAGTGGAGAACATAAATGGCTGTTGTAAAACCATTCCTTAGAGATAAAAATCCAGTCAGTTTTGACGAAGTTCCGGAAGCAACTGCGTATGAAGCGGGCTTCCTTGTAACAAAAAATGCCGGCTGGAGAAATTTTAGACCTGTAATTGATGAACAGAAATGTGTTGGCTGTCTGCAGTGTTATCTTTATTGTCCGGATGGAGTTATTTTCAAAAAGGACAAAAAGGTTTCGGTAGACTATGATTTTTGTAAAGGTTGCGGAATCTGTAAAAATATCTGCAAGGTTCAGGCAATAAGTATGGAAGAAGAAAAGTAAGCACAACGCTTTTTGGAGAATATTATGGCAAGAGCATTTTTATCAGGTAACGAAGCGTTTGCATATGGAGTAAGACTTGCACGCGCTCAGGTGATTTCGGCTTATCCGATTACACCACAGACAATAGTTGTAGAAAAATTGAGTGAGTTTGTTGAAGATGGAAGCCTTAAGGCTGAATTTATTCATGTTGAAAGTGAACATTCTGCTCTTTCCTGCGCTTTGGGAGCAAGTTCTGTTGGTGCGCGCGCATTTACGGCAACAAGTTCTCAGGGGCTTTTGTACATGGCTGAAGTTCTTCCATATGTTGCAGGTGGTCGATTTCCGGTTGTTATGATGAACGCAAACCGTTCTACTGCTCTTCCATGGAATATTTATGGCGATCAGCGGGACAGCCTTTGTCTTCTTGATACTGGATGGATTCAGGCTTATGCAGAAAACGCTCAGGAAGCGCTGGATTTTGCACTTATGAGTTATTACATTGCAGAACACGAAAAGGTTCAGACACCTTTTATGGCCAACCTTGACGGTTTTGTACTTACTCACACATATGAAGTAGTTGATGTTCCTACTGCAGAACAGGCTGATGAATTCCTTCCGCCTTATAAAACTGAAAACAAAATGGATTTGGATACACCTAGAAACCTTGCTTTTACTGGTGGTCCGGCAGTTAATTATATTTTCAAGTATAAAGAACACCGTGGAATGATGAATGCAAAGGCTGTTATAAAAGAAGCTGAAGAACGCTTTGAAAAAGTGTTCGCCCGCCATTACACAGGACTTGTTGAAGAATACAAAACAGAAGATGCGGAACGGATAATTGTAACTCTGGGAAGTATTACTGGTCTTGTAAAGCAGATTGTGGATGCAAAGCGGGAACAGGGTGAAAAAGTTGGAGTTTTGAAAATCCGTTACATGCGACCTTTTCCAAAAGACGAAGTTGTAAACGCTTTGAAGAACGCAAAGGCCGTTGCTGTTCTTGAAAAGGATATTTCTTTCGGAAGTGAAGGAACTGTGTATACAAATGTTAATTCAGCCCTTCTTGCCGGAGGAGTTCAGATTCCTACTCAGAATTATGTTGGTGGCCTTGGCGGCAAGAACATTAGTGAAGAAGAAATTAATTCAATCTTTGAAGATTTAAAGAGCCCGGACAGAAAAGTTCATTTCTTAGGAATCGAAGAAGAGGCATAGGAGTATTTTATGGCATTGAATGCACGCAATTTAGATGAACAGGAATATTTTTATGGACATAAGGCTTGTGCCGGTTGTGGCGGAAGTCTTGCTGTACGAATGGCTCTCAAGGTGCTCGGGGAAAAATCTTTTGCTGCGGTTCCAGCCTGCTGTATGAGTGCCGTTGCTTTCAATTATCCTCAGCTTTGCTTTGGAAATAACGCACTTATTACACCTTTCGCTTCTACAGCCAGCGTACTTACTGGAATTGAGGCAGGGCTTCGTGCTCAGGGAATTACAGATTTCCATGCGGTAGGTTTTGCTGGCGATGGTGGTACTGCTGATATCGGTCTCCAGGCTCTTTCCGGGGCTATCGACCGAAACGATGATATTCTGTACATCTGTTACGATAATGAAGCTTATATGAATACTGGTATTCAGAAATCGGGACTTACTCCTTTTGGAGCCCGCACAACTACAACTCCTGCGGGAAAGAATATCCGTGGAAATATCCGCCCGAAAAAGAATATGTTCGAAATCGTTGCTGCCCACGATATTCCGTATGCTGCAACAGCGTCTGTAGGAAACATTCCTGACTTTTTGAATAAAGTTGAAAAAGCAAAGAATATCCGCGGAACAAAATTTATTCACATCATTTCGCCGTGTCCTACAGGCTGGGGAATCTCCACAGATAAAACTGTAGAAGTTGCCCGGGATGTTGTGGAAACAGGCTTGTGGTATCTTGCAGAATACCAGAACGGAAAGTACACATTGAATTATAAGCCAAAGACTTTTGCTTCAATTTCGGATTATCTTAAGAAGCAGTCTCGTTTTCGACATCTGACAGACGAAGATATTGCCGTAATTGAACAGAGTCGTGATAAGAAATGGAAGCTTTTGGAAACCTGGGCTTAATGTTGGTTTGCTCTTGCCATGAATTATTTATCCCTATAAATTGAATCCATGGCTAATGCGCTTACTCGTGGCAGTGTTTTTAAATCGCTTATATCTTTTTCGCTTCCGTTTATGTTTTCTGCGTTTTTGCAGACATTGTATGGAATGG